>JAITON010000007.1 GCA_031289935.1 Treponema sp. | reverse complement strand
GCCAGGAGCTTCCGGGGCATGTAGGCGTTGGAAAGGCTCAGCATACGCCGGATCTGGGCGGCGTTGGTTACCGGCATGATCCCCGCCAGGACCGGCGCCCCGATCCCCTTGCTTTGCAGGCGGTAGAGGAAGCTGTAGAGCATATCGTTGTCGAAGAACATCTGGGTGGTAAGGAAGTCCACTCCCGCGTCCACCTTGATCTTGAGATTGTCCAGGTCGGCCTCCCGGTTCCTGCTTTCGGGATGGCCCTCGGGATAGCAGGCGGCCCCCACGCAGAAGCCCGCGGCTTTGAGGAGCGGCGCCAGGTCCGAGGCGTGGGAAAACCCCGCGATCAGGGTCTCTTCCGGCGGCGCATCCCCCCGCAGGGCCAGCACATTCTCTATGCCCCGGTCCTTAAGCGCCCGGATCCCCGCATCAATATCCTCCCGGCCGGCCCCCACACAGGTCAGATGAGCCAGGGCCGTCACCCCCTGGGCCATTACCGCGGCGGCAATATCGGCGGTATGGGCCCGGGCGCCCCCGCCGGCCCCGTAGGTTACGCTGATGAAGTCGGGCTTAAAGGCCGCCAGCTCTTTCAGGGTTTGCAACACCGGCCCCAGGGCGGCGCGCTCCCGGGCCTTGGGGGGGAAGACCTCAAAGGAGAGGCTCAGTTTATTGGACGCCAGTATATCGCGGATACGCATGGGCCCATTATAGCGGATTTCCCAAAGCCTGCTCTAGTGATATGATGAAGCCATGCCCGAAGCCGCCCGGCCCGTGGCCCAGCCCGTGGCCAAACCCCTGCTCATCCTCGCCGCAGTACACCTGGAGGCCGGCCCCGAAGCGGTCCCCCTGGGCGCGGCCAGTGTGGCCTCGGCCCTCAAAGCCGCCTTTCCCGGTCTGGCGGTAGCCTTGGCGGAGAGCTTCGTCCCCGGAGGCGCCGCGGGGATCCTGGCCGCCGTCAGGGCCGCTGCCGGTAAGCGCAGGGGGGCTGCCGGCAAGCGCGGGGGGGCTATCACCGGCGTGGGTTTCTCGGTGTATAGCTGGAACCGGCACCTCTGCGTGGAAGCGGCCCGGCGGCTCAGACGGGAGCGTCCGGGGCTCTTCCTCTTCTGCGGCGGCCCCGACGCCTCGGCCCTGCCCGGCGGCCTGGCTCTGGCCGAGGGGGGCCCCTTCGACGCGGTGGTCCTGGGTGAGGGCGAGAGGGCCGCCTCAAGGCTGATCGGGGAGCGGTTCTTCCCGGGCCGGGCGCTCCCGGCGGCCTTTACGGGCCCGGCCGGGGACCTGGCCGCCCTGCCGTCGCCCTGGCTGGACGGCAGCCTGCGGGCCGGAGCTGCGCGGACGGTCCTTTGGGAACTGGCCCGGGGCTGCCCCTATCATTGCGCCTATTGTTACGAGTCCAGGACCGTACGGAAGACCGTACGGAATTCCGCAGGGTCTTCCGTACGGGATTCCGTAGGGTACTATCCCGAGGAACGGCTCCGGGAGGAGCTCCGGCTCTTTATCCGGCGGCGCGTTCCCTCGGTGTCGGTCCTGGACCCCAGCTTTAACGCCGGGAACCAGCGGGCGGTCCGTATCCTGAACATGATCGGGGATGCATGCCAAGGGACAGACCGGGGGAGCAGGCCCTCAATCCACTGGCACTTTGAGGTCCGTGCGGAACGGCTCACCAGGGAGCAGGTCCGGGGCTTTGCCCGGCTGGGGGCCTCCCTGCAAATAGGCCTCCAGACATCGAACCCCCGGGCGGCGGAATTGGCGGACCGGGACTTTGACCGGGAGCGTTTCCTCCGGGGTATCAGGCTCCTCAACGCGGCGGGCCTGAGCTTCGGCCTGGACCTGATCTACGGCCTTCCGGGGGACAGCCTGGGGGGCTTCCGCCGGAGCCTCGGCTTCGCCCTTTCGCTCTACCCCAATAACCTGGACATCTTCCGCCTGGCGGTGCTGCCGGGGACGGCCCTGGCGGAAAGGGCCGCCGCCTGGGGCCTGGACGCGGAAGGGCAGCCCCCCTATTCGGTGCTTTCCACGCCGGACTTTTCCCAGGCTGATCTTGGCCGGGCGGAACGGCTGGCCCAGGCCGCCGATCTCTTCTATAACCGGGGCCGGGCCGTGGCCTGGTTCAATCAGACCCTGCATCCCCTCGGCATAAAGGCCGCCGCCTTTCTGGAGGGCTTTGCCGGGAGCTTAGCGTCCCGGGCAGCGTCCGGGGCAGCGTCCGGAGACGCCGCCGGCAGTAATACGACCGCCATAGAAGCGATGCAGCTTGCGTACCTGGAAAAGAAGTACCGGGAAGCGCGGAAAGACCATCTGCTCCCGGCGGTCCGGGACCTGGTACACTACCACGGCGCCTGGGGCCGGGCCCTGGCCGAGGGGCTGGAGACGGAGATCAGCCTGAACTATCCGCCGGAACTGATCCTTGGCGCGGAGGCCCTGGACCTGGAGCGTTTCGCCGCCCGCCATCAGCAGCGTCCCGGGCAGCGTATCCTGATACGCTAGGGCGAAGCCCCGGGTAGCGTATCAGGATACGCTAGTGCAGAGTATCAGGCTTTCAGGGTGGCTGATATCAGGCCTTCAGGGTGGCTGATATCAGGCCTTCAGGGTGGCTGATATCAGGCCTTCAGGGTGGCTGGAACCCGGCCTTCAGGGTGGCTGAAACCCGGCTTTCAGAGCGGCTGAAACCCGGCTTTCAGAGCGGCTGAAACCCGGCTTTCAGAGCGGCTGAAACCCGGCTTTCAGGGTGGCTGATATTATGGCGTTGTCAGGTTGATCCGCGCCCGCTGTCGCGCACGCTGCTTAGCGGAGAACCCGGATAAGGAGCAGGGAAAGGACCGCGGTACAGGCCGCCAGGGCCAGGAGGTAGCCCCACCAGGGCAGGGGCGGCCTTTCCCCGGGGCGGCTGGAACGGTCCGGGCTATAGCCGCAGGAGGGACAGCCCCGGGAGAAGCGCGACTCCTCGCCGGTAAAACCGCAGGCAGGGCAGCGTACCGAGGAAAAAGACCGGCCGCATTGGGGGCAGCGCTTTGCTTCGAGGGGTACCTGGGCGCCGCAGTTTTCACAGAAGAACCTGGGCTGAGCCTTCGCCATTTTAGGCTGAGCCCTCGCCATTAGGCTGAGCCTTCGCCATCTTAGGCTGAGCCCTCACCATCTTTGGCTTTGGCGGGAGGCCGGGCCGGGGCCGGATTGGCCGGGGCCTGAGCCGCAACGCCCTGAGCCGGGGCCGAAGCGGCCGGGGCCTGGGCCGAAGCGGCCTGGGCCGGGGCATCGGTCTTCGCGGCCGTCCTGGAGGCGCCGGAAACGGCCCCGCCCTTCTTATCAGTCACATAGAAACCGGAGCCCTTAAAGATGATGCCGCTGCCGCCGTTGATCAGCCGGCGGACCTCCCGGCTGCAACGGGGACAGGTCTTAACCGGCTCGTCGCTCATCTTCTGGAAGAGCTCGAAGTGGTGGCCGCAGGTTTTACATTCGTATTCATAGGTGGGCATAGGCATCCTTTAAGCGCATTATGATAGGGCTGAATATAGCGCAAACTGGCCGAAGAGTAAAGCGAGAGCCTCCGCCGTCATTTCGCCTGAATGAATGATCAGTGTAGCGCCCTCGGCCTCCGGGGGATTGGCAAAGATGACGCCCAGAAGGCCCTGGAGGCCCTCCCCGGAGGAATAGTCCGCCGGGCCCGCAAAGCGCCGGACCATGGAGAGGACCGCCATAACGGCCCGGACCTGCCGTTCCGAGGGCATTTCCAGGCGCAGGGTCAGGGTATAGGCGTCTTCCCCCCGGGCCTGGACCGCGAACAGGAGCCGCTCCGCCGCAAGTTCCAGGGGGATCTGCTCCTGGGCAAAGAGCCGGTTCAGGGGCTCGGAGGGGTTTTCGAGCCAGCCTGCGGCGGCGGCGCCGGGACGGAGCTTCGCGTACTGCTCCGGGGCAAGGACGCCCCCGGTCCGGGGAAAGGGGTCCCCGTCGGATACGAGGGCGTAGTGGGCATTGAGGTAGAGCGAAAGCGCGCTCTCTTCGGAACGCCAATACCTAAAGCCTGCGGGAGAGGGGAGCTTTTTCCAGGCGGCGCTCAAGCCAAAGGCAAAATTCACCTGGGAAGCAGGATAGCGGCCCTGAGCCAGGGCAAGGAAGCTCCGGCCCGTCTCCCGGGGATAGACCGCCGCGGTGAGGGAACTGGTCATGTCCAGCAGCTTCGCGGCGTCCCCTTCGTTCAGCGCCCCCAGGGGGATACGGTCCAGTACGGGCCTCAGAGCGGGGGCGTCCACGCTGATGTAGAGGCTCCCGCCGGGATCCAGGTTGAGAAACTCCTCGTCCACATTCCCGAAACGGTCGAGTATCTTGGGCTCGGAAACGCAGGAAGCGAGCACAAGGGCCGTGAGGAGCAGGAGGGGGCCGTGTGCCCGGAAACGATTCATGGCGCACTCCCCACGGATATGGCCGCCTGCCAGGCCTCATCCCCGGCTTCGATGGCCGTCATACCGGGAACTTCGGCCCATTCCACCTGCAGGGCCAGGGTCTCGGCGGCCACATAGGCGGCGAAGGCTTCCCAGGCGGTTTTGAGGCGGGCCGGCCCGTACAAGCTCAGCCTGATACGGTCCGTAACGGCCAGCCCCGAATCCTTGCGCAGGTTCTGCACCCCCCGGACCAGGTCCCGGACATCCCCTTCACGGGCAAGCTCCCCGGTAACCTCGGTGTCAAGGCCCACGGTAAGGGTCCCTTCGTTCAGGACCCGGAGGTTGGCCTTTTCGATGCGCCGGATGTCGAGCTTCTCCAGGGTGATGTCCAGGGAACGGCTCCCGGCGGCCTTTTCGCCCCTGGCGTCTTCTCCTTCCACGGGGATTTCGATGGAAAGGACCGCCCCTTCGAGGATACCCTGGATTTCCGCCTGGCTTAGGGATTCGATCCGGGCGGCGGCGGCCTTCATATCTTTGCCGAGTTCCCTGCCCAGGACCCGGAAATTGGCCTTGGACTGGTACTCCACCAGATCCTCCTCGTTGTCTCTAATGTTCACGGTCTTGACGTTGAGCTCCTCCCGGATGATCTCGGCCATTTCCAGGAGCACCTTCTTTTCGCCGGGGTTCCGGGTTACCAGTTCCACGGTGCGCAGGGGCTGGCGGACCTTGATGTTGTACTGGGAGCGCAGGGCCCGGCCCATGGAAACTGCGTGCTGTACCACAGCCATCTTGAATTCCAGGTCCGGATCCCACCGTCCGGGCCGGGAGACCGGGAAATCCGCCAGATGCACCGACTCGGGTTCATCAGCCAGGCGGAGGTTCTGCCAGATGGCCTCGGTGGTAAAGGGCATAAAGGGGGCCGCCACCGTAATGAGGGTCTTGAGGGCGTCGTAGAGGGTGGCGTAGGCCTCGGTCTTGTCTGTATCGGAAGAACCTTCGGTTCCGGCGCTCCGCCAAAACCGGCGGCGGGAACGGCGGATGTACCAGTTATTGAGGTTGTCGATAAACTCCAGAATGGGGTCCACGGCCCTGGACAGGTCGTAGGTATCCAGGGCGGCCCCCACCTTTTCTACCAGGCTTTCCGCCGCCGAGAGGATCCACTTATCCAGAGGATTGGCCGGGTCCGCCGGCGCGCTCCGGGGGGCAGCCCCGTCAATGTTGGCGTAGGTTACATAGAAGCTGTAGGCGTTCCATAGGGGGATGATGATGCTCTTGAGCACCTCCCGCACCCCTTCATCGTTATAGCAGAGGTCTTCGGCCTTGATCAGCGCCGAGTGAACCAGGTAGAGCCTGACCGCATCGGCGCCGTAGGTATTCAACACTTCCACCGGATCGGTGTAATTCTGGAGGCTCTTGCTCATCTTCTTGCCGTCGGAGGCCAGTACCAGGCCGCTGACGATACAGTTCTTAAAGGCCGGCTTCTTGAACAGCGCCGCCGCCAGCACGGTGAGGGTGTAAAACCAGCCCCTGGTCTGGTCCAGGCTTTCGTTGATGAAGTCCGCCGGGAAGTGGCTGTCGAAGAAGCTCTTGTTTTCAAAGGGGTAATGGTTCTGACCATAGGGCATGGCCCCGGACTCGAACCAGCAGTCCAGGACTTCGGGTATCCGTCGCATAGTTCCCCCGCAGGCAGAGGAACCGCCCGGCGCCGCCGAACACGGGATGGTAATAGCATCGACAAAATGCTTGTGCAGGTCCCCGGGATAAACCCCGGAGAGCTCCCCGAGCTCCGCCCGGCTCCCTATACAGATGGTCTTGCCGCAGTCCGGGCATTTCCAGATGGGCAGGGGGTTCCCCCAGTAGCGGTTGCGGCTGATCGCCCAGTCCCGCGCCCCCTCCAGCCACTTGCCGAAGCGGCCCGTCTTGATATGCTCCGGCACCCAGGTAATCTGCCCGTTAGCGGCCAGCATATCGGCCTTGATCTTCTCCACATTGACAAACCAGGAGCCCACGGCCCGGTAGATGAGGGGGCTGCCGCAACGCCAGCAATGGGGATAGGCGTGGAGTATCTGTTCCCGCTTCACCAGTTTACCCTCGGCCTTGAGCCGGTCCATGATGTCCTTGTCGCAGTCCTTGACGAAGCGGCCCTGGTAGTCGCTCACTTCGGCGGTGAATTTACACTCCGCGTCCACGGGGCAGATGGTCGGCACCCCGGTACCCCTGAGCACCCGCTGATCGTCCTCGCCGAAGCCGGGGGCCGTGTGGACGATCCCCGTGCCGTCCTCGGTGGAGACGAAGTCCCCGGTGTAGACCCGGAAGGCGTTCTGCGCAGCGGCCTCCGCAAAGTAGGGGAACAGGGGCTCGTATTCAAGACCCGCCAGGCCGGCGCCCTTAAAGGTTCGGACGATTTGGTACTCGCCTACGTCCTTATAGTAGGCCGGAAGCCTCGCCGCCGCCAGGATGTAATGCTCCCCGCCGTCTTTGATAAGCACGTAGTCAATGTCCGGCCCCACGGTGAGGGCCAGGTTCGAAGGCAGGGTCCAGGGGGTAGTGGTCCATGCCAGCAAATAAGTATCGGGGGGCATTGCGTTGGACTTGCTGCGTAAGTCCGGCTTCACTTTGAACCGCACGGTGATGGCCGGGTCGTGAACGTCCTGGTAGCCGCCCTGGCTGACTTCGTGGTTGGACAG
>JAITON010000212.1 GCA_031289935.1 Treponema sp. | reverse complement strand
TGTTATCATTTCAAACTCCTTACCCCATGTTACCCCACTCCCCGCGTTTTGTCCACGCCCCCATTTACCCCACGCGGAGATATAGAGAACACGGGGGGAACCTCGCCATCCGGCAAAGCCGGATGGTCGGGGAACCGTGGTTTTTCCCCGCCAGGACCCCGCGCAGGTACTTATTTACGCAGCGGGCGGGCATCGCCTAGGCAGCGCGGCTTGTTGCTTCTCCAGATATACGTTCTGGGCGGTATTGAACACGCCCATTCGTAACTCCAGCAAGGTCTGTTCATCGGGGTCAAAGCCGATTTTACGCAGGGAGTTCTTAACGCGGGTTCGGTGGCCCATGTAGGCGATATGAAAGGCATCGCGGGGCATACCCTTGTAGCGGTATTTGGCGCGGTGGGGATGGGATTGCTCCGCGCCCTGATACACTGCCGGCTGCTCCACTATTTTCAGGCAATTGAACGCGTCGTCAAAGTCCTGCATGGCCGCCTCACAACTGACACGGGCCTCTTTTTCTTCGGGCCGGCTGGATGCCAGCTCCTGCGCGATATAGACGTATTCGGCAAGAAGCATGAGGGAGGAATCGCGGGTGGCTTGGACCTCGGTGAATATTTCAATGGCCTTGTCAAGACCATCGTGGAAGTCAATTCGCCCCTGCTCCGCCTTGCCCTGAGTACGCAATTCAACGCGGCCGTTGGCTATCAGTTCTACGACATTCGTCACTCTATCGGTCAAGCCAGCCGGGTCCAAACTCCGCCTCCGCTTCGGCCAGGTTCCAGCCGCTTTTACGCAGATACTCCACACCGACCTTCTCTTTCAAAATCTTTGCCAGATACGGCGACAGGGGCCGCGTCTTGTTCATCGCCATTGCCTCTTCATACTTACCGGCTTTTTCCAATTCGTCGGCCTTCCGGCTAATTTCAAACCGTTCATCCAGGGACATTACCCGGTATGTTATCATTTTCTACTCCTTACCCCCATTCTAGCCCATTTCCCCAAAACCGTCAAACGCAAACGAAGAAGGCGAAGCCGCAACCGGCCCCGCCTTCTCACCTTTTCCGGCAAACCCTCGAATACCAACCCCCAGGCCAGGACCCCGCGCAGGTACTTATTTACGCAGCGGGTTATTCCTCTATCCCGCCCTCGTATTGGAGCCGGTAAAGGGTGGCGTAGAGGCCGCCCCGGCTGATAAGTTCATCGTGCCTGCCCTGCTCTACCAGCCGGCCGCCCGAAAGCACCAGGATCCGGTCGGCGTGGCGGATGGTGGAGAGCCGGTGGGCGATCACGATAGAGGTGCGGCCCGCCAGAACCCGCTGCATGCCCAGTTGGATCAGGTGCTCGGTCTCGGTGTCGATAGAACTGGTGGCCTCGTCCAGGATCACAATGGCCGGGTTGTGGGCGATAACCCGGGCAAAGCTGATGAGCTGCCGCTGGCCGCTGGAAATATTGGTGGCCCCCTCGGAAAGTTTCGTCCGGTAGCCCTCGGGCAGCCTGGAGATAAACTCGTGGGCATGGACCGCCCGGGCGGCCTCCTCCACCTGGTCCCCGGTTAAGGGCAGCCCCAGGCTAATGTTCTCCGCCACGGTGCCGGAGAAGAGAAACACGTCCTGGAGCACCGGCAGGGCCGAACGCCGCAGTTCGTCCAGGGGGATCTCCTTAATTGGAACCCCGTCCAGGCGAATCTCCCCGGAGTCGAGGTCCCAGAGCCGGGCCAGTACGTTGGTTATGGTCGTCTTCCCCGCACCGGTATAGCCTACAATGGCGGCCATCTCGCCGGGATTCACCCTAAAACTCAAGCCCTTGAGGATTTCCTCGCCTTTCTTGTAGGAGAAGTGCACATCGTCAAACTCAATATGCCCCCGGACCGTATCTTCAAAGGGCCGCTTCCCGGTGTTGGGAATGGCCTCTTCGGTGTCCAGGAGCTTAAAGACCCGCTCGCCCCCGGCCATGGCGGACTGGAGCATGGTGTACTTCTCGGCGATATCCTGAACCGGCGCATAGAACATGCCCACCAGGCTGATAAAGGCGAAGAGCACCCCCAGGGACACCGACAAATCCAGCACCAACATGGCCCCCACCACGATAACCGCCGAGGTGGTAATGGTGGCAAACCAGTCCACCAGGGGCCGGAAGGTGGCGAATACGTACATCTCCTTGAGGCTCGCGTCCAGGAGTTCCTGGTTCCGCTCGCCGAACTCCCGGCGGCTCTTCTGTTCCCCCCGGAAAAGCTGCACTACCTGAACCCCGGAAAGCCGCTCCGACAAATAGGAGTTGACCTTGGACGATGCAGCCCGCTGCCGGCGAAAGGCGTCCCGGGACTTGACCCGGCTGATAGAGGTGGCGACCAGTACCGGCGGCAGGGTCAGGAGCACCACCAGGGCCAGCTTGGGGGAGAGCACGAAGAGGACTACCAGGACCCCGGCCATGACCGACAGGTCCTTGAGAAAGGCCACGAGCACCGAGGTAAAGAACTCGTTGATGGTTTCCACGTCCCCGGTAAGGCGGGTTACGATACGGCCCACCGGGTGCCGGGACAGGAAGTCCGTGGACTGGGAAGCGGTCTTGCGGAACAGTTCCAGCCGCATATCCTTCATCACGAGCTGGCCGATATAGTCGGTGGTCCAGGTCTGGATAAAGGTAAAAACGAAGACCAGCGCCAGGATAACCAGGGCGATAATCACCATACGGGTCAGGTAGGAGAGGTCCCCGCTGCGGAGGGCCCGTATCTCCGCCCTGGAAAGGGCCTCCAGGTCCGCGTTCTTGATGGCCGCCGCATCCCCCTCCCGGATAAAGCGCCCGGGATAGCGGTCCATGACCGCCCCGGCCTCCTCGCCAGGACTAAAGGCGTACCAGCGCTCCTGGTCCAGGACGCCGGCATCAGCGAGTTCCTCCTCGACCCGGCCCGTAAGGCTGGAATTCTGCCCTTGGGGCGCAAAGGCCAGGTTCCCGATCTTCCGGGTCCCTGCCGCCTCCAGGAGTTCTTCCAGGGAGCTTTCCGCCGCCGCCGATAGACCGGCCCGGCCCGCATTGGTGCGGATTACCAGGAACCGGGTTACCAGGGCGTTGTCGATGACCCGCTGGGCAATGATGGGCACCACCAGGTCCCCCAGGGTAGAGGCCGCCAGGGCAAAGGCTACCAGGAGCACCAGGCCTTTGTAGGGCCCTAGGTAGGAAAGAATCCGCTTGAAAATTGCCCCGTCGTAGCCCTTGACAATCTCTTCACTCTCAAAATAATCAGCCATTGGCGGCCTCCCCGGCAACCTTGTTTTGGTCAAGTTGCTGCAAGGCGGCTGTCTTGGCGAAGAAGCCTCCCCGGGCAATCAGTTCCGCCGGACTCCCGTACTCGGTAATCCGGCCTTGGTCCAGGACCGCCACCTTGTCGGCGTACCGCAGGGTGGAAACCCGGTGGGAAATAATGATCCCCGTCTTGTTCCGCATCTCCTCCAAAAGCCCGTCCAGGATCCGCCGCTCGGTCTCGGCATCCACCGCCGAGAGGGAATCGTCCAGGACCAGGATATCGGGCTCGCAGACAAGAGCCCGGGAAATAGCCACCCGCTGTTTCTGGCCCCCCGAGAGGGTCAGGCCCCGTTCGCCGATCATGGTGTCCCAGCCCTGGACAAAGGCCTTAAGATCCTGGTCGATAGCCGAAAGGGAGACGGCCCGGTGGAGCTGTTCTTCAGCAGGAGACTCCAGGCCATAGCCGATGTTCCGTTTGATCGAGTCGGAGAAGAGGTAGCTGTCCTGGGGCGTTACCCCGAAGCGGCCCCGCAGTTCCGCCAGATCCCAGTCCCCTACGGCAAGGCCCTCCACAAAGACCGCCCCCGGCGGCGGGTCTACCATACGGACGAGGGTCTTGATCAGGGTGGATTTCCCCGAACCGGTCCGGCCGAGAATCCCCAAAAGGCTCCCCCGCTCAATACTCAGGTTGATGTCCCGAAGCACCGGCTCCCCACCGGGATAGGCAAAGGAGAGGTTCCGTATCTCGATGATGTTTGCCGCAGCCTTTTTTCCCGGTTGCCGGGGCGTTTCAGGTGAAAGAATACCGGGTTTCGTATCCAATACTTCGTTGATCCGGGCCAGGCTCACGGCGCCGCGCTGGATCATATTCACCATAAAGCCCGCGCCCATAAGGGGCCAGATCAGCATCTGGAGGTAGGAAAAGAGGGCCACCAGATCCCCGGTCCCCATGGAGCCATCCAGGACCCGGCCGCCCCCCACGAGCAGGAGGATCAGGGCCGTAAGCCCCGACAGGAAGGCTATAAACGGAAAGAAAAAGCTGAAAATCTTAACCAGCACCATATTGGCGGCCTGGTAATCCTCGTTGGTATCGGCGAATTTCTTGATGAACCAGGTTTCCTTGACAAAAGACTTGACCACCCGGACCCCCGCGAAGGTCTCCTGGACCGTATCGCTCATATTGGAGTAGGTTTCCTGGGTCCGGAAAAATTTACGGCCCACCATCTTCCCAAAGAGCAGGATCAAGAGCGTGATCAGGGGCAGGGGGATCACCGAAAAAGCAGCGGTCCGGGGGTCCTGGACAAAGATAATCGCCAGGATGGCCGCCACCATGACTACCCCGTCGATCATGGTTACCAGCCCCATGCCGATAGCCTGCCTGACCGCCCCCAGGTCGTTGATAGCCCGGGCCATGAGGTCCCCGATCTTGTTTTGCTGGTAGAACTCGTAGGAAAGGGTCATCAAATGCCGAAAGAACTTCTCCCGGAGCTCCATCTCGATACGCCTGGAAGCCCCGTGGAGGAAATAACGCCACAAAAAGCGCCCCCCCGCGATGAGGGCCATGGTCCCCACTGCCCCCAGGGCCAGGATGATGATATCCCGAAGCAGGAAATCCCCCAGCGCGATAAGGTTAATGGCCCGGCGGATAAACTGGGGAATGACCATCTGGGCCCCGTCCACAAAGACCACACAGAGTATCCCCCCAAAATAGTGCCAGCGGTATTTGACCAAATAAGGTTTTAGAGACCTAAAGACCCGAATATCCGCCTTTTCTTCCTGCTTCTCTTCATTTTCTGCCATTATACTTTCTTTTGCTCCCGTTCCTTCAAATCCGCTTCCAATTTTGTCGACCAGACCGTTATCGTCTTTATCACACCCTCTACCTCTCCCGAATTTCCCATGATGGTCAGAATGTACCTGAGGGCGTTCAGGAAGAGGATACTCTGGTTAAAGTCCCCCACCTGGCTGCTGACCCGCTCGTATTTTTCCCGGTACCGGTTGGCCGCCCCAGTGAGCAGCCTCTTCACGAGCATTAGGTGCAGCATAACGGGCTTGTGGTCTGGCGACTGGAAATCCCGGATCTGGGCCGCCGCCACCTTAAGGTCTATGATGTTCTTCGCGACGGCGGCGAAACGACCCTCTACGTTTACAAAGGACCATTTCCAACGGCTGTTCTCCCCAAAGGCCGCCTCCAAAAGTTCAATAGTCAGGCCCATCTTCTGTACCAGACAGAGGCGTTCCGTTGCGCTCATAAAGGCAATGGCCTCAAGGTCCTGCTCATATTCCGCAAAGGGGGCATCCACCAAGCCTGTTACGAGTTTTTCCAGATAGGAGAGCGCCTTGAACAGGGCCTTCCGGGCCTCGTCCTGGGCCTTGTCGTTCCGCATTTTGAGGAGCGTCTGGGAAATCCGGTCGATGAGTATATACTGGGAGCTCATATCCAGCATCAGTTCCACGAGACCGATCTGTTCCCGCCCTCCGCCGGGATTCTGCTCCAGCTTCTTCAGGCCCGCCGCCTCCCGTTTTTCCATTTCCTCAATCTTCCGCCGGTAGGGGACGATGAGAGCAAGGAATCGGTTCCTGTCGCTTTGTTCCACCATGGCTAACTCCCGCTCCCGTATTTCACCAGGAGCTCACCCGCATGGGCCAGGGCGGCGGTCCCTACAGCGTCCCCTGCCAGCATCCGGGCAATCTCCTGCCGCCGCCCCTCCCCGGACAGAGCCGAGACCGAGGTCAGGGTCCGCTCCCCGCCCGTCCTGATACCGCCGGGTCCTGGGCCACCGCCTACGGCACACACCCGCTTTTCCACCTTCAGGTGATGATCCGCCCGGACGGCGATGCTCGCCAGGTGGGTCACGCAAAAGATTTGCCGGCCTTGATCACCCCCGGCAATCCGGGCCAGGTATTCACCCACCGAAAGGGCCACTTCCCCGCCGATACCGGTATCAATCTCGTCGAAAATCAGGGTCTCCGCAGAACCCGCCCCGGAAGCGGACAGGACCGTCTTGATAGCCAGCATGACCCGGGAAAGCTCCCCCCCGCTGGCGATCCGGGAAAGGTCCTTGAGAGGCTCCCCGGGATTGGCAGAGATGAGGAACTCCACCTCGTCGGCCCCCCAAGGACCGCAGACAAGGCCGCCACCGTTCTCCCGCCGCCTTGGAACCGACTGCACGGAAAAGCGGGCCTTGGGCATACCCAGGACAGCGATAATTCCGCTGATCTCCTGGCCCAGACTGACAGCCCCGGCTGCCCGCTTGGAGCTTAAGGAAAGGGCCTGGCTCCCCAGATCCCGTTCCAAGGTAGCGATCTCGGCGGCTAAATGCTCCCGGTTCTCCTCCGCCCCCGACAGGGCCTCCAACTCCACTGCCACCCCTTCCCGATAGGCCAGGATCGCGTCCTCCACAGTCACGGTGGAATTCCCCTGGGCATATTTCTTCCTGAGCCGCTGGATCAGAGCCAGCCGCTCTTCAACCTCTTCAAGCCGGCCGGGATCGGAGCGCAACCCTTCCCGGTAGAAACGAAGTTCCCCAGAAATGTCCTCTGCCTCGTAGTAGAGGTCCTCCATGCGCTTCCGCAGGGATTCCAGCGAAGCATCGATAGCGGCGGCCCCCTCCAGGGCGGTCCGGGCCCGGCGGCCCAGGCTCAGGGTCGAAGCCTCCCCCTCGGAGAGAGCCTCGGCGGTCGTACCGGCCAATTCCGCCAGCTTTTCATAGTCCCCCAGCCGGGCCGCCTCGGTTTCCAGGTCCCGGGACTCCCCGCTTTTCAGAGCCGCCTTATCGATTTCTTCCAGGGCAAAGCGGAGCATCTCCAGCCTGAGTTCCCGGTCCCGGCCTGAACTGACCGATGCCTCCAGAGCCTTCCTTTTTTCCACCAAAACCAGAAAGATAGCGTTATAATCGGCAACCTCTTCCTCCAGCCTCGCAAAACGGTCCAGGTAGCGCCGGTGGCTCTCCTTCTTAAGCAGTGATTCGTGGGCGTGCTGGCCGTGGAGGTCGAAAAGGAGGCCCATGAACTCCTCCAGATCGGTCCGGGACACCGGGACGTTCTGAATGTAGACCGCTCCCCGGCCCGTAGCCTTGATACTCCGCCTGACAAAAACCTGGCCGTTCTCAAGTTCCATGCCCCGGGAAGCCAGCCAATCCAGGGCCTCGTGATACTCCGGGGAAAGCACCGCTTGGACTTGGGCCTCCTCGGCCCCGGTACGGATCACCTCAATATCCGTCTTGGCCCCCAAGAGGAAGCTCAGGGCCCCCACCACGATGGACTTCCCCGCCCCAGTCTCCCCGGTCAGTATGGTCAGACCCCTTTCAAATGGAAGCGTCAGGTTATCGATCAGGGCATAATTACGGATGGAGAGTTCCTCAAGCATAGTGGCCTCCTGCGAAACGGAAGAGCTTGGTATCCAGGGCCTGGTAAAAGGCCCGGCGGCTAGAGGCGATCAGCAGGGCATCGTAGGGGGCCCTCTGGATGATGATCCGGTCCCCCGGCTCCAGGGGCTCGGCCGGTTGACCGTCCAGGGTCAGGAGCAAACCACTCCGCTGTTTCGGCGCAAGATTCAGAATCACCGTATCATTCGCGGGCACCAGGATGGAACGGTTCGGCAGGATAAAAGGACAAACAGGGGTGATGATCAGAGCCTGAAGACCGGGATCCACAATAGGCCCTCCCGCAGCCATCGAGTAGGCGGTGGAGCCCGTGGGAGTCGCCACAATAAGCCCGTCGGCCCGGAAATTCCCCAGTCTGAGGGTTCCTATAGCGCTTCCCGCCGCAGGTCCCATGGTTTCCACATCCAGCCGTATCAGCTTGGCTATCCCCGAGGCGGAAACCACCGCTTCATTCAGGCAGGAAGCCCGGAACACCGGTTCCCCTTGGCGCTCCACCCGGATTTCCAGCATGAGCCGCCGGGAAATGCCGGCTTTCCCCCCGAGCCATCCCTCGAAAACCGCCTCCCAGTCCCCGGGACAGATGGCGGCGATAAAACCCAGTGTGCCCACATCGACGGGGAAAATCGGAATCCCCAGGGGAGCGGCAACCCTGGCGGCATAGAGCACCGTACCGTCCCCTCCCAGCGAGAAAGCGGCATCAAAATCTCCCCCGGGCAGGGTATCGGAATAAACAACCACCTCCATGCCCCGGGCGCAGAGCCGGGTCCGTATCTCTTCCCCCAGAGCCAGGGCCTTTTCTTTATGGAAGGGAGAACTGATAAATAGGAGCACCCGCAACCCGGTATCACCGCCCATAGCAAGCCCCTAGGGAAGGGTCAGGATGAGCCTGGCCACCCGCTCAATCCCGGCGGCGGTCAGCCTGGGGTAAAGGGGGAAGAGGGCCGTCCTGAGGGAAAGGGACCATGCCTCGGGACAGAGCTCCCGGTAGCTTTCGAAGCCGGCCTCCCCGGCCAGGCTGTTCTCGAAGGCGTTCTCCACGACAATATCTTTCTTTCGGGCATAGGCCAGAACGTCCTTCATACCCGTTTCCAGGATCAGGGGAAAGGCATAGTTGTTGTATTCAGCCTCTTCCTGCACAAAACGCTTGTGCCGGGTCCTCAGGGCCGATTGGATGTAGGCCGCCGCGATGTTCCGCCGTTTCTCCAGGTTCCGGGCCGATTCCTTTACCTGGATCACAGCCATAGCGGCGTTCAGGTCCGGCAGGGCGTATTCCGGCAGCACCCCTATGGAGCGGAGTACCGAAGCGGCCCGGCGGTTCATGGCAAAGAGCAGCGCCCCGCCTCCGGCGGTAAGCAGGTCCCGTTCTTCCAGACCCAGGATACCGAACACTCCAAAGCCCCCCAGTCCCGGCGGCTCCAAAACCGTACCGAAGCTCCGGGAACAGTCCTCAATCACCGGGAGGCCCAGACCGGCGATGGCGGCCATCCCGGGTACAAACCCCAGGGTATGGTCCGCCACGATACAGCGGGGCGTTACCGGCGCAGCATCCGTGCGGCTCATGGCGGCGCTTACCGTAGCGGCGCTCAGGCAGGGAGTCCCCGGGGCCGTATCGCAGTAGAGGGGCTTAAGCCCCAGTTCCTCAATCACCTGGCCGTAGTACCGGGGCGACAGGGCCGAAATCAGAACCCCCGCGCCCTCTGGAAGGTCCAGGGCCCCCAGGGCAAAGCGCAGCGCCATGACCGGGCTCCGCAGCGCCAGACAATAATCACAGCCCAGGCGTTCCCGGGCAATCTGTATCAGATTTTGTCCGTGATCCCCCGGGCCAATATGGTCTTCGGCCATAGCGGTCAGGACCGCGTCCATTTCTCTCCGCCTGATAGTCGGAGAATGTACTTCAATCTTCATCATGAGCGTAATTCAGCAATCTTCTGCAATTCCCCGGAGTTAAAGAGGCGGCGGATGTCCAGCATGATCAGGTAACCATGCTCCCGGCGCACAACCCCCTCGATATACTCGGCGCCGATGCCCGAAAGCATCTGGGGCGGCGGCTGAATGTCCTCCTTTGCGACGGTCACCACCTTGTTCACCCGGTCGATGATCACCCCCAGCTTCATACCGTCAATATCAATGATAACAAAACCCGAAAGGATCTCGCCCCCCCCGGCAGGGGCCGGCTTCTTCAGATGGAACCGCTTATGGAGGTTGATGATGGGGATAATCTCGCTGCGAAGGTTAAAAAGACCTTCCACATAGCCCGGTACGTTGGGAATCCCCCGGACAGGCTGGACCCGGACAATCTCTTTGACATCCAGGATGTCGACGCCGTAGAGTTCTTCGCCTATCTGAAACGAAACCAGTTGTCTTTGGCCGGACATGCATCTCCCTCGTCTATGGTGTTTTTAGCGCTTCCATAAATATATACCATGGGGGGGATTTTAGCAAGCCCTGGACACGCCCTGGGGCGCACGCCCTGGCGCACGCTCTGAGGCAAGCCCTGGCGACGCCCTGGGGCGCACGCCCTGGGGCGCACGCCCTGGGGCGCACGCCCTGGGGCGCACGCCCTGGGGCGCTGCATGCAAGCATGCTTCTCAAACCAACGGTGATCAGCCGCTCTGATCTACGGTGATCAGCCGGTCTGACCAACGGTGATCAGCCGCTCTGATCTACGGTGATCAGCCGGTCTGACCTACGGTGATCAGCCGCTCTGATCAGAGGGGATCGATGGCCCGGTCGAGGGCGGGGCTCCTGAGCTGGGTCTGGGAACGGGCCTGCCATTCTCCGGCGGCAGTTTGGCCCGCCAGGAAGCTCCAGAGGCCGTTAGCCGGCAGGGGCCGCCCCGTCGTGTAGAGGGCGGAGCCCAGGTAGTAGAGGGTTTTATAGTAGGCGTTTTCCTCCAGCCAGTCCCGGAGCAGGGGCCGGCGGGCCAGGGCGTCAAAAAGGGCTCCCAGGCTGCTGTAGCTAAAGTCAAACTCGCTCCTGAGCACTTCATCAATCACCACAGAGCTCTGGATCAGCAGGGCGAACATGAGGTGCTCCGCCGCCTCGTCGTAGCGGCCCGCGGCGTAGTAGTAGAGGCCCAGAAGCTGGTGGGCCTTGAGTACCTGGGTATTGTTGTAACGGTAGAGGTTGAGGAACCGGTCGATACCGTCGTTGGCCAGGGTCCTGACCATGGCGTTCCGGATAAAGGGATCGTTGCTGCCCACCCAGAGGCCCCCCCGGGGAAGTCCGTCGGGACCGGTCCCCTCCAGGATCTCCAGGAGGGTCTTTTCCATTTCGGCATATTCCTGCCGGACCCGCCTGAGACCGGCTGTCTTATAGAGGATTTCAAGGTCGAAGCCGGGCCGTTCCAGGAGGTCCCGGTTGTCCAGGGCCCGCTGGTACTGTCTGAGGGCGATACCCAGCTCCCCCTCCATGCGGTAGGTCTCGCCGATCCAGTATTCCGCTTCGGGATAGTTCTTGAGGCGGCCGAACCAGGCCAGGGCCTGCCGGACCGAGTTTGCCATACTTGAGCGGGGCGCCCGGTAATAGAGCTCCTCCAGGGCCGCCGCCGCGCTGGGCCGGCCATTACTGGCGATATACCCCTCCACCAGGTCCAGGGCATCCCCATAGATACGCAGCTCCGGCAGGGATAAGAGGGTGATCATGTCCTGCTCCATCCGGGTGTACATAGCCATGCGCTGGTCCCGGGCCCGTTCAAAGGCCACCAGGGCCTCCCCGTAGGAGCCCTGCCGGAACAATTCCTTCCCCTCTTCCAGGGTATACCACCAGGGCAGGGCCGTCTGCTGGGCAAAGAGCCCCCCGCAAGCGAAGAGATTGGTGATGACGATGATTGCCGCTGCCCGGCGGAAGGTAAGGGCCATGAGTTTATTATCGGCAGGTTTGGGGGTTTTACGAGGTCAGAGCTTTGCAAGCTCCTCCGCAAAGGCGGCGTCCGCTTGGGCGGCGTCGATAGTGCGTGTCACCTGGCCGTGCCGGAAGATGAGCACCTTGTCCCCTGCACCGGTGATCCCCAGGTCTGCATGACGGGCCTCTTCCGGGCCGTTGACCACGCAGCCCATGATGGCTACGGTGGCTGTCCTGGGCAGACGGTAGAGCCGCGGGAGCCAGCGTTCCGTGAAGCTGTGGGTATCAAAGCCGTTCCGGCCGCAACGGGGGCAGGAGACGATCCGTATGCCGCCGCTCTGGAAACGGGGGCCCGGCGCCATGGCGGAAAGAATCTCACGGGCGGCCATGACCTCATGCTCCATGGCGCCGGAGAGAGAGACCCGGATAGTGTCGCCGATGCCCTCAGCCAGCAGGGTTTGCAGGGCCATGGTGTTGCGTACCGTGCCGGCTACCAAGGGGCCCGCCTCGGTGACCCCCACGTGGAGGGGCGGACCACCGGATCCCAGCCCTTGGGCCAGCAGACGGTTGGCTGCCACGGTCTCCCCGGCAGAAGAGGCTTTGAGGGATACGAGGTAGTTTGTAAAACCCAGTTCCCGGCAAACGGCGATTTCCCGCTCCGCCGCCTGCACCAGGGCCTCGGCCCGGGAGATTTCCCCCCGGTCTACCAGGGGCCGAAGCTCCTGGGGGAGACTGCCGGCATTGACCCCAATACGGATGGGCGCCCCCTTGAGCGCGGCTTTGGAAAGCACCGCCTCCACCCGGTCCCGGCTGCCGATATTGCCGGGATTGATGCGTATCTTGGCTATGGGAAAATCGAGGCAACGCAGGGCTATCCGGTAATCGAAGTGAATGTCCGCCACAAGAGGCATGGAAACCAGGGAAGCCAGCCGCCCCAAGACCTCTGCGGCCTCCAGGTCCGGCACGGCGAAGCGAAGAAGGCCACAGCCCATCTCCTGCAACCCCTGTATCCGGGCAATAACCGCCTCGCCAGCCTCCCCTTCCAGATCCAGAGGTCCCAAGCGGTCCTTCCACATGGTCTGGACCGCCACCGGGGCATCCCCCCCGATGACAAGAACACCCACATGATCAAAGCCACCGATGGTGAGAGACCGGGAACAATACGCCATTCAGGGCCTAGTTCAGGCTGATCATCGAGAGCACCATGGCGAAGAGGGCGACGGTTTCGCAGATACCCACGATGGCAATGTAGTTCACAAAGCCTTTACCGGTCTCTCCCGTGGCATCCGCGCCAGCAGCCCCGGCCTTGCCTTGGGCGATGGCCGAAAAGGCGATGGCCAACCCCGACGCGAGGCCGAAGCCCAGAAGCAGGGAACCGTCGGCCCCGCCCGCCAGCGCAGTCTTCATCTGGCCCATCAGAATGAAGCCGTAGAAGGTCTGGGTCAGCGGTGCGCCGCCGAAGGCCAGCAGGGTCATGGGCGCCGGTTTGTTGCCCAGGAAGCACTTCTTCCATGCGCCGATGACCGCCTGACCGGCAATCGCGATACCGAGAGCCGAACCCAACGCGGAAATACCCATCACGAGGCCTGCGCCCAACAATCCTAAATTCATATCAATCTCCTATATCCGTTTTGAAAACGGTTTGTATGCAAAACCTGACCAGTTAAGACCCACATGGCTGGAAAACTCCAGAGTATTGAGCCTGACCGCGTGGACCAACACCGAAAGCACGTTGAGGATGATGTTGAGTCCGTGGCCGAATATCAAGAGGATTACCCCCAGAAACACCAGAAAATGCCCCAGCAGAGGACCTGCCATGGTGTTGACTGTGGAGGAAATCGAAGCCCCTGCGAGCCCTACCGCCCAGAGCCTGATGTAGGACATGATGTCGGAAAACACATTGGTGATCCCTAAAATCGTCGAAATGATGTTTTTGAGGCTCTCCAAAATAGACTTCCCGATACTTCCCTCGTAGTTGGCAAAGATGAAAGTGAGTACAAAGCCCCCCGCAAGCAGATAAATCGCAGGCGGCAGGAAGGGTACCTGCCGGTAATCGTTGCTCACCACCAGGGCCAGGACCAGGTTGAACATCCCTACCAGCATGGCGATGGAGCCGATGTTGCTGAGTAATTTGAGAGAACGATCCTTGATGATGGCGATAATGTGGCCGATGGAAAGCTGGATCACCGCCAAGCTGAAGCAGAAGATCATGAGGTTCTGCTTGACGATAGCCTCGTCCCGGGCCGATTGGGCTGCTGTGGCATTGGAAATAAGAGGGAGCGATAAGGTCCTGAGGATGGCCGGGAGCTTATCGGGCTCCACACCGAACCAGGTACAGGTGAGGACCCCCCAGACGAAGTTAGAGAAACCCAGAAGCAAAAGCAGCTTGAAGGCCGTGGGAACCCCTTTCTTGGCCGTCTTGGCCACCGCAAAGAGCCCCGCGAGCAAGAGAATGGCCCCGTAGCCCGCGTCCCCGAAGATCATCCCGAAAAAGATGGTGAAAAACACGAGGAACCAGCCTGAAATATCCGCCTCCCGGTAACCCGGTATAATTTCCAGGAAATCCGTCAGGGGGTTGATGAGGCTCACAAACTTATTGTGCCTGAGCAGAGTAGGAACCTCGTCTTCTGTACCAGGGTCGTCTACAGCCAAGGCCCAGCCGTTTTCCGCAGCCGCCCGCTTGATCTGCCCCACCGTGTCCTGGGGGGCATATCCGGTAAGCCAGGCGACCCCGTTATCGGCCCCGGTGGCATCCATGCCCAGCCGGGCACCCTCGAACTCTATCTCGGCATTAACAAACTTGAGGTCCCTGTCGATCGCTTTGGCCGCCGGAAGCAGGGCGATGAACCGCTGCTCAATGGCCTCCAGACGTTCCTCCGCAACCTTTGTTGCCTGGTCAAATTCCACGAGGGACTTTTCCGGCAACGCAAAGGGCGTCTCCCCGGCAATAGGCTTCCCCACGGCAAGGCCCCGAACCCCGGCCCTGGACTTTGCGCCCTTTAGCGAAGAAAGGGCCCCGGGCATGGCCTGGGAACCAGCCCTGCCCAGCACGCAAAACTTATCATCCTCGCCCAAGGCCCCATAGGCATCACCGCTAAGTTCATAGGGAATCAGCACCACACCCCTTTCGGCTAGGATCTTAAGGTCCTGGGGGTTGAAGTTCCCCCATTTTTCGATACGACTCCGCTCCTTGGCGTTCCAGGAAAGCTGCTCCTGGAGGGCCTTCTTCTCCTCGCCTAATGCAAGCACTTCCGCCAGGGCATCGCCTTCAAGCAGAGCCGCCGACGGGACCTTTTTAGGGGCCTTATAGGAGCGCAGTATCCCCAGGGCAGTCTCGGTTTTGGCCTTGCGATCAAGCAGACCGGCCAAGGTTTCGGCACCAGCTCCTGTGGGTACAGCCTTTTTCTCAAGATGCAGGATACCCAGGTCCCGAAGCTTTTCCAGGGATGCCTTCCGCTCCCGGTCCATCACCACGACGGACACCTTTTTCATGGGTACAATCATGAGACGCCTCCTGTCGAAGCCGCCCGTGCGAGACCCCGTTTAGCGATCTTGCCCCGGACCACGGCGGAGGTCTGCTGATCCCCCAAATAGACCTGAATCGTCTTGATGTTTACCTTGGTTTCAGGAATTTTAATCTTCTCAAAGAGATTCACCCGCTGGGTAGTCACCCGCAGTTCATGATCCAGACGCTTCCGCTGTTCCTCCAATGTCTGGGCCTCCAGATCCAGGAGCAGAACCTGCTTCATCCGCTCCACCGCTATGTCGAGCCAGAGAGGGGTTGACAAAAGATCGTAGGGGACGGTTTCGAAATCGGCCCCCTGGAAGATGGGGATTGCCACCCCGGCGATGTTCCCCTGCGTTGTCCGCACACTCACAATCTTCAAGGTTTCATTCGTAAAGACCCCGGTCTCGCCGAAGACCGCAATCCATACCTTAAAACCCTCATCAATCCGGTTTTTTTCATCAGAAAGCTCCCGAATCCGTTGCTCCGTGGTTCTGATCTCCGCCTGGAGCTGCTGTTTCTTCAACATCAATGTCGGCAGGTAGCGCTGAAACATCTTGAGGGAATCTTTCTGTTTCTTGAGCTCGTTTTTAGTGAGCTTAATCTTCGCCATCGCTTACCCTTTTTTCGGCCAGAATTTCTCGATCAGCTCGGTCCGCAGGCCCGTTTCCTCGGGGCTAAAACAGCCGGCGAGTATCTCCCAGCCCAAATCCAGAGCCCGTTCCAGGGGAATGTTCACAGAAAGCTCCATCATCTCCCGCTCAAAAGTCTCGCCATACTTGAGGAGCTTGTTGTCCCAGGTGGTCATAATAAAACCCATAGCCTTCTTCTCCAGGGTGTCCTTATAGGCCGAGTAGAGCTTAATCATGCCATCCATGAGGACACGGTGATCGGCCCGGGTCTTGCCGTTAACCTGCTGCTTGAGCCGGGACAGGGAGCCAAAGGGCTCAATACGCCCCCCTTTCAGATAATACTGGCCCTCGGTGATGTAGCCCGTGTTGTCCGGCACGGGATGGGTCACATCATCGCCAGGCATGGTAGTAACCCCTAGAATGGTAATAGAGCCCGCGGTTTCAAAGTCCACAGCCTTTTCGTAGCGGCTGGCAAGCTGGCTATAAAGATCACCGGGATAGCCTCGGTTACTGGGCACCTGCTCCTGAATAATCGAAATTTCCTTCATGGCATCGGCAAAGTTGGTCATATCGGTGAGAAGTACCAGCACATCCTTGCCTGCCAAGGCGAATTGTTCAGCTACGGCCAGGGACATGTCAGGGATCATAAGACATTCTACCGTGGGGTCGCTGGCTGTATGGATGAACATCACCGTCCGGGAAAGGGCGCCGCCATTCTCCAGGGTTTCCTTGAAGAAGAGATAGTCGTCGTACTTGAGGCCCATGCCCCCCAGAATGATGACATCAACCTCGGCCTGCATGGCGATCCGGGCCAGGAGCTCGTTATAAGGCTCCCCCGAGACCGAGAAGATAGGGAGCTTCTGGCTCACCACCAGGGTGTTGAAGAGGTCGATCATAGGAATGCCGGTGCGAATCATCTTCCGGGGGATGATCCGCTGGGCGGGATTTACCGAAGGCCCGCCGATAGGGATAAGGTTCTCTGTGAGGCCCGGACCCTTGTCCCGTGGCGCACCTGAACCCGAACAGACCCGGCCCATGAGGTTCTCGCTGAAGGAGACCTGCATCTGGCGGCCCAGAAAACGGACCGTGTCGCCCGTGGAAATGCCCCGGCCGCCCGCAAATACCTGGAGGGACACCAGACCGTTTTCCAGGCGGTTCACCTCGGCCAGGGAGGTACCGAAGACCGTGTCCACCTCGGCCAGATCCCCGTAACGGATCCCCTCGGCCTTGACCGTGATGACGCTGCCGGTAATGGATTCAATCTTGCTGTATACCTTTTTCATATTTCTCCCCTATTTAGCCAGATATTTCTCAGCAGCCGGATCAACGCCCTGGGAACGTTCCGCCAAGGCGGCCTCAATTTCCTTTTCCAGGGAATTGAACCGCTCGCTCTGCCATTCGGAGCCGTTGTAGTCCAGAAATTTCTGCCGCAGGTGGTTGAACCAGGACCGAGCCTCATTCTTATCGGCGAAGCTGAACTTGGAGGCCAGAATCTTGAGGATCAGAGCGAAAGTGTACTTCTGCCGCTCCGGACTCACTGCGGCGTCCACCGCATCGAAGCTGTTCTGCTGGAAATAAACCGCGTCCAGAAAATCACCCTTAAGGTAGACCACATAATCGTCCAGACTCGTACCTTCCTCGCCGACCACCTTCATCATCTGCTCCACCTCAGAACCCCGCTTCATGAAGCCGTGGGCATAACCCACCTTGGCAGCCGGGATAATGCCCTTGTACTTGGACCAGGAATCCAGGGGATGGATGGCCGGATACTTCCGGGCATCGGAACGTTCCCGTGAAAGACCGTGGAAGGCCCCCACCACCTTGAGCGTTGCCTGGGTCACCGGCTCCTCGAAGTTGCCGCCGGCCGGGGAAACCGTACCGCCGATGGTGACCGAACCCAGGGAACCGTCCCGAAGCCGCACCAGGCCAGCCCGCTCGTAGAAGCTGGCAATAGTCGATTCCAGATAGGCCGGGAAGGCCTCCTCACCGGGAATCTCCTCCAGACGGCCCGACATTTCCCGCATAGCCTGGGCCCAGCGACTCGTGGAATCCGCCAGGAGCAGCACGTTGAGTCCCATCTGCCGATAGTATTCTGCCAAGGTCACTGCGGTATACACCGAGGCTTCCCGGGCCGCCACCGGCATAGACGAAGTATTACAGATAATCACCGTCCGTTCCATGAGGGACCGGCCCGTTTTAGGATCCAATAACTCGGGAAATTCCTTGAGGGTTTCTACCACCTCGCCAGCCCGCTCACCACAGGCCGCCAGGATAACGATGTCCACATCCGCATGGCGGCTCGTGATCTGCTGCAGGACCGTTTTACCCGCGCCGAATGGGCCGGGGATACAATAGGTACCACCCCGGGCCACGGGAAAGAAGGTATCGATGAGGCGGACCCGGGTGACCATAGGTTCCTCAGGCTTGAGCCGCTCCTCGTAGCAATCCACAGGCCGTTTCACAGGCCAGCGGAAACTCATGGCCACGGGAATGACGACACCCTTCTCGTCCTTCAACTCCGCGATGGTATCCCGAATCTTGTAGGAACCCGCAGGTTTGATGGATACCACCGTATAGGCCCCGTAAAGATTAAAGGGAACCATGATGCGATGGGTAAAGGAGCTTTCCGGCAGAGTGCCCAGGGTATCGGCCCGCTCGAC
>JAITON010000206.1 GCA_031289935.1 Treponema sp. | reverse complement strand
CCGTCCACGATGGCCGTCCGCTTGCCTTCAACCAGGGGCCCCAGGCTGATGCTCCGGCTCGTGCCGTCGGAGAGTTCCAGGTAGATGCGCCCCTGGCTAAAGACCGGGGAAGCGGCGCTCAAAGCGGCGCTAAAGCCGTCGCCTTCGGCCTCCAGGACGGTTCTTATGTAGACTTCCAGCCTGGACAGGTTCAGGGCCTCGGGGGGCAGGCCGGCCACGGTCCAGCCGCTCCCGGTCCGGCTTATGACCAGGGGCGGGGCGGCGGCGGCATCATCCGCTTCGGGGGATATGACCGTAAGCCGGGACACCGAATCCAGGCCGAGCTGCGCTGCGCGTTGCGCCGCGCCCTGCGCCGCGCCCTGCGCCGCATCGGGCTGGAGCAGTTTGAGGTAGTACCATGACGAGGCCCCCTGCGCCAGGTAGCCGCTGAAAAGATCCTCCCCGGAACGGACCTCCCGGAGATTGTTCTTTTTAAGATAGATATTCCGGCCGGCGGCATCGGTGTAGCCCAGCAGGAGGTCCAGCAGGGGGACTGCCCCTGCCCCGCCCCAGAGGACGATACGGTCCGCCAGGGGTTCGGCCAGCCCCAGCCGGGCCAGAGACGCGGTGGAAACCTGGACGACCGGGTAGAGGCGGCGGCTTGCGAGGAGCCCCAGGAGATCGGCTACCCGGGCCTGTTTGGCGGGATACTCGGTTCCCTCATCGTGGCGGACAAACCATATACCAGCGCGCAGGACCAGGCTCAGGGCTTCGGCCCCCCGGAGCTCAATCCGGTCGGCCTGCCCGGTCCATTGGCTTTCCAGCCATACATAGGAACTTGACTGGAGCGCGCGGCGGTCCGGGCTGGCAAGGAGGGCCGCCCCATAGACCAGGGCCAGCAGGGCCACGAGGAGCGTGTGCAGGAACAGCTTCCGGCGGTAATAAGGCTGATGTAGTATGCCCGGCTTCATGAATCAACGCTCCCGAGCGCTTTAAGGAGTTTCCGCCGGCGCCGGGCCATGAGCAGCCCCCCGGCGATTACTGCCAGGGGAACCAGCGCCAGGTTCAGTATCCGGGAAAAGACCATGGCGGCCTCCCGGGCGGCCCCTCCGGGGATCTTTTCAAGCCGGCCCGTGGGGCTGTTGCGGCTGCGGATACCGATGATGTCCTCGTCGCTGGTAAGCCAGTCTGCGGCATAGATGAGAAAATCCAGGTTCCGTTCGCTCAGGGTGATCCCGATAAAGGAAGAACCGATGTCCAGGTCCCCGGTTACCACCATCCGGGACTCCCGGGCCCGGGCCGGCAGATCCGGCAAATCATCCGCGGGCTTTAAGAGGCCATCGTACCAGGCGGGAAAGACGCCCCGGAGGGCGGCCCCCAGGATACGGCTCCCCCGGGTTTCCTCCTGTTCCAGGATAAAACCGGCCGCATCCGCCGGGTCCAGGGAAAAGACTTCAGTCTGGAGCCAGGCCTGGGGGCTGCTGGTAAAAAGCGCCTCCGCCTCTACCCCCTCTGGAGGCTCAAGCTCCAGAGGGCTTGCCCAGAAGAGGTCCAGCCCTGCAAAGCCCGCCGTGATGGGGTGGCTGGGATTTCCGGCCCCGCTCTGCACTACAAACCAAGGGGGATAGCGGACGGTGCTGACTTCCGGGCCGAGTTGATAGGTAAGATTGTTGGCTGTCTGGTCCAGGACCAGGGCGGGTAACACCTTGGCGCCATACCAGGCCGTCAGGGCCAGGAGCCCGCTGTCCGTGATAACCCGGGCCCCCAGGTTGTTCCAGGTATCCACCGCCACGCCTTCCAGGGCAAAGAGGACCGGGCCCCCCAGCATGATATAGCGGTCGATGCGGTAGAGGGCCCGCTCATCGAGCGCTTCCATGCCCCCGATCACCAAGAGGGCCGGCAGGGTATCGGGGATATCGTCCCCCGGTGCGATCAGCCTGAGCTGATAGCCCGCCTGGCTTAGGGCGCCGGCCAGGTAGCCGTAATCCTCTTCCCAGATCATGGCGGCATCCCCCAGGATCACCCCCAGTTCCCGCTGTATACCCCGCACCATGGCCCGGATACGGCTCGTGAGCTCGTATTCCAGCGTTTCCAGGGAGAATACCAGGGGCATTACCTCGACACGGTCCAGGTACTCAATCACGAGCCCTGAATAGACCGTGGCCACGCTGGCCTGGTCCGCCTCCAGGGTCTCAATCTGCTGGGGCATGACCCCCAGGGCTTCCACCTCCTGGGCCAGGCCGGCCTTGACCGGGTCCTTTACGGAGAGGCGAACCCTGCCATTGGAATAGGCGGCATATTCCCGGAGAAAGTCTTCAATCTCCCCGGGCAGGCTCTCCACTGCGGCGAGCCGGTCTGATACATAGTAGCTCAGCAATACCTGGTCGGCTATCTCGGCGGCCAGGTTCCGGGAGACCTCAGAAATCGTATAGACCTTGTTTTGCGTCAAGTCCATACGGAACCAGAGCGTATGGCTGATGAGGAAAGCCAGGACAAAGGCCGCCACAGAAAGGACCGTCAGACTGATGCTCTGTTTCCGCGTCATGCTAACTCCACTTCCTGAAGATCAAAACCCGGGTATTGAGGTAGAGGAAGAGCGCCGCGCTGAGCATAAAGAACGCCAGGTCCCGGCTGTCCAGAAGCCCCTTGGCGAAACTTTCAAAGTGAAAGGCCAGGGAGATAAAGTTGATCCCCCCGGCGATAAGGGCCGGCAGTTCCGCATTCTCCGCAACCCGGTTGATAAACATCACGATGATGAGTACCGCGAGGCTTCCCAGAAAAGCGGCGGCTTGGTTTTTCGCCAGGGAGGAGAGGAACTGCCCCAGGGCCGCCGCAGAGGCGCAGAGCAGGAAGGCCCCCAGATATTCCGCCGCCACGACCCCCGGATCGAAGTCCCCCAGGAGCAGGAGGCTCAAAGGCAGGGGCAGGGTGCTTATCAGCATCAGGCTCAGCATGATAAGGGTGGCAAGGAACTTCCCCAGGACCAGGTCCCATTCGGAAAAGGGCAGGGAGAGGAGCAGCTCCAGGCTGCCCAGCTTCCGTTCCTCGGCCCAGCTCTTCATGGTCAGGGCCGGAATCACCAGACTTAAGGCGATGGGGAAGCCCGCAAAATAGGGCCGTAAGGTCGCGGCGTTCATGCTGAAGTAACGCTGAATGTAAAAGAGCCAGATACCGGTAAAGAGGAGGAAGAAAACCAGCACCCCGTAGAAGAGCGGGGCATGGAGCTGGGAGTAAAGCTCCTTTTTGGTCAGGGCCCAGAAGCGGGTTTTGGCTGCGGTCATGGGGGCGGTCTCCTTTCTGCGCCTGCCTTGAGGGAAATTTGGCCGGTCGTGAGCTTGACGAACATATCCTCCAAACTGATGTCTTTCCGGTTCATCTTGAGCAGTTTAAGGCCCTTGGAGACCGCCCAGTCGAAGATTGCGTCCCCGCTGCCCCCCGCTTTGTCCAGGCAGAAGACCGCCTCCACCCCCTCATGTCCGGCCCCGACCCGGAGGCCCGAGACCCCCGGCAATTCCCCCAGGAGCTTTTCCACCACGGCCGCCCCGGCGCCTTTCAGGACCAGCTCCCATGCCTCCCGGCTGCCCTGCGATGCGGCCTCAGCCTGCATGGTCCCGGCGATTTCCCCGGGCTTTCCCTGGGCGGCGATACGGCCCTCGCTCAGGATGAGGACTTCGGAACAGACGGCCTCAACCTCCTGGAGAATGTGGGTGGAGAGGATCACGGTTTTCCGCCTGCCCAGTTCTCTAATAAGGCTCCTTATTTCGATGATCTGATTAGGGTCCAGGCCCGAGCAGGGCTCGTCCAGGATCAGGACCCGCGGGTCGTGCATGATGGCCTGGGCCAGGCCAACCCGCTGCCTGAAACCCCGGGAAAGGGTATCGATCCGCTGGGCCCGTACCCTGCCGAGGCCGCAGAGGGCCACGCTCCTTTCCATGGCCCTCCGCCGGCCTTCCCCCGGGATGCCCCGGGCCTGGGCGATAAACCCCAGGTATTCCAGCACCGAAAGCTCGCCATAAAGGGGGACGTTCTCCGGGAGGTAACCCGTACGCCGTTTGACTTCGACCGGGTTATCCTGCACCGAAATCCCATCCACCAGGGCCTCCCCGGAACTGGGGAAACGGCAGCCTGTGAGAATCTTCATAATAGTGCTCTTCCCCGCGCCGTTGGGCCCCAGGAAGCCCAGCACCTGGCCCTCCCCTACCGTAAAGGAAACCCCTTTGACGGCCTCCACCGGCCCGTAGCGCTTGGCAAGATCCCGTACCTCGATCATGCTGAGATAATAACCGGGATTGCGCCCTTCCGCCAAGACCATTTCTCCCTTGCTTTATTTACCGGCTTAGGATACCCTATCGGCACGGGGTGAATATGACTAACAGCTTTGTGATTACCGCGACCAGGTCCATGAAGGGCTATGCCAGCCGGGTGGTGGACTACCTTGCCAGGTTCCCCAGCTTTTCCGCTTTTGCCGAGCGGATTAACGGGATCGACATCCTGGGGGTCGACCGCTTTGCCGACGGGGAGATAGAGGCAGTGGTCAAGTCCTCCGTCCGGGGCAAGGATGTGGTGATCTTTACAAGCTGCGCCCGGAACGAGGCGGGAATCGGCGTGGAAGAGGCGAAAATCGAACTCTACCACACGATTGACGCGGTAAAACGCTCCCAGGCAGGGAAGATCATTGTTTTTGAGCCCTTTGTGTCCTGTTCCCGGTCCGACCGGACCGCCCGGCGCAGTTCCGTGGGCCTCTGGGTCCACCTCAAGACCCTGTCGAGTCTAGGAACCCGGCATTTCGTTACCTATCAGCTTCATTCTGATAAGTCCAAGTCTATGCTGGACCCCACGATCTGCGCCATCGACGATATCCCCGCCCTGACCCTGCTCCAGAAATACCTCTGCAACCATTATATCCGCAACATGGAAACGCTCGAAAAGACGGTCCGTGCGAACTGGGCCTTCTGTTCCGTGGACGCCGGGGGCGAGCAGATTGCCCGGCAGTTTGCCAATGCCTTTGGGGCGCCCCTGGTAGTGGCCCATAAACAACGGGATTATACCAAGACCAATACGGTCGAGTCCGTCAATATCCTTTCTGCGGAGCCGATCAAAGGGAAAATCCTCTGGATCGTGGACGATATGATCGATACCGCAGGCTCCGTGGAACGGCTTGCCCTGGCCCTGGAACCCCTGGAACCGGCGGAGGTCAACATCATGGCGGTACACGCGGTCTTTTCGGCCCCTGCCATGGACAAGCTCTCGGCGCTTTCCCGGAGAGGCCTGCTCAACCGGGTGGTGGTAACCGATACGGTCTGCTGTCCCGCCCAGGCGGCCGCAGCAGGCGGCCCTTCGATATCCTTACCAGGCCTGGAGGTCGTGCCCTCGGCGGAGCTTTCGGCAAAGATCCTCAGGACCATCGAGACCAACGATCCCATGGGGAAGCTCCTCCAGGAATTTAACGTGGAAGCCTACCTGAAGTCGGCGAGCCTGTTTTCGCACTAGGAGCAGGCTGAAAAACGCGGAGGCCCTCCATTCCCTGCTATCTCTCAGGCCGGTCCCTCCAAAACGCCGCCCCCCGGGGCCCCTTAAACCGCACAGAGCCCCTGGAATACCACCGAGACCGGCGAAGGGACCGGATAGCTGCCCATCTGACGTATCCGCCCCTGAGCCCGGTCCAGGCGAAAGACCGTGATATTGTCCGAATCCTGGTGCGCGGCCAGGAGGAATCCCCCGGAAGGGTCCAGGCATATATCCCGGGGGGAACTTCCCCCGGAAGCGGTGGAACTCAGCCATTCCAGGCGTCCGGCGTCCCCTGATAGGCGCCCGTTTCCGGCGCCGGCCCCAAAGACGGCGATACTATCATAGCCCCGGATGGACGCGTAGAGGAAACGGCCCCCCAGCCTCAGAGCCGCCCCGGTATAGGGGCCCCTAACCCCCGCCGGGAGCGGCGGCCCGCCCGCCGGGAGCAGTGACACGCCCGGCGGGAGCAGCGGCACGGTCTGCCGCCGGACAAGGCTCCCGTCAGCCCGGAAGGCGAAGCAGTCTACCGTAGCGTCAAGCTCATTCAGCACATAGACCCGGTTCCCCGCAGGGTGGAAGCAGGCGTGCCGTGGTCCCGCGCCGGGTCTGGCAGGGCAGGAAGCCGCCAGGTCCAGGACCCTGGCCTGACCACTCAGGGGCCTGGGCTGGCCAGGCAGGGTATAGACCCTGAGCATATCGCTCCCCAGATCGCAGGCCAGGCCGAAGCCCCGCCGGGGGTTAAACCAGAAGGAATGGGCGTGGGGGCCGGCCTGCCGCTCCCGGTCCGGGCCGCTCCCCGAAAGGCGGATAAGCTGGACCGCTTCTCCCAGGCCCCCTCCCCCCGGAAACTCCAGGGGAAGGACCGCCAGTACCCCGTCGCCGTAATTGGAGACCACCGCGAAGTACGGGCCACGGCCGCTAGGGTAAAGGCCTAAGCCGCTAGGGTAAGGGCCCAGGGTAATGTGGCAAGGGCTCTGACCCCCGCTGCTTTGGCAGTTGAGCAGCTCCAGGGCGCCCTGGTCAGGATCGACCCTAAAGGCCGACACCAGCCCGCCGGGCCCCTCCGCCCCATTGAGCTCGTTGACCGCGTAAAGGAATTCCCCGGAAGGGGCCAGGGCCAGATACGACGGGTTACTGGTCCGGGCAGCCAGCCGCACATCCTCCACCGCCCCGGTCCGGGGGTCCAGGACAAAGGAGTAGATACCCTCCGCCCGGCCCCCGGCGTCTTTCGTATAGGTCCCGATAAAACCGCGCGCCTTCACCGGCCCTACTCCGGCCGTATCCGCAGGCTGCGCATCTCTTCGCCGGCCTGAATCAGAATGATAAGTTCCGCCGCTTCAAAGGGCACGGAAAAACGGAACTCCTCCGGGCTCTCCAGGCTAAAGAATACCTGGTTCACCGCAATAGGCGGCTCATCACCGGCCTCCAGAGATGCGCCGGGAATCGACACCGCCAGCTCTACAGAGCCCGTGTAAGCCCGCTCATGCTGCGCCTCCTTCCGTAAGGCGATATAGCTTACCCCCGCCTTTTCCCCGTCCCCCGGGTAGCGGAAGGCCGTGGCGGAAATCCGGTTCCCCCCCAGCTCGGCCCGGTTCCCGTTGGGGGCCAGGAAGAAGGAATAGACCAGGATGAGCCCCAGCATGATGACAATGGACGTAAAGATGATCCGGTTCCCCTTGGTGGCCACCAGCGGACGGATCAGCCCGCCCCGGGGAGGCGCCGCGGTATAGAGCGCTTGCACCGCCGGGGGCGCTTTTTCCAGGCGGCGCTCCCGGTTGTAATAAAAGACTGTTTCCCGTTCCGGTACGGGGCGCCCCCCCTCCGGCCCTGATGGGGAATGGTCCCTGTCGTTCATCAAAATATGCTCCTTCTTTCTCTATCGGTATTTCAGGCCCTCTTATTGATTCCCCGCGCAGGGTACATACCGCCGCTCCTTGACAGGATCCCCGTCCCCGGTTAGGCTTCCCCGGTAGGGGTGACTTGCATTGGCTTCGCCAATGCTTGCATTGGCGAAGCCCTGGCGTTGCCAGGGCGCTGCCGTGAAAGCCTGAGATTATACCCGTAGAACCTGATCCGGATAATGCCGGCGGAGGGAGCATGCAAAAGCTCAAAGTCCTTTTCTGTTTAGCCGCGGTCCTGGGAACGGCCTGTTCCCGGAGTCAATCAATGCCTGCGCCGGGGAGCCCCGGGGGGGAACTGGTCATCTGGACCTACGATTCCTTTATCTCCGAATGGGGTCCGGGGCCGGAAATCGCCCGGCGCTTCCTGGCGGAGACCGGTATCAGCCTCCAATGGGTAAGCCACGGGGACGCGGGGTCCCTCCTTTCCCGGCTGCTTCTCGAAGGCGCAGGCGCGGGGGCGGACATCATCCTGGGCCTGGATCAGAATCTGGCGGAAAAGGCCCTGGCCTCGGGGCTCTTCGAAGCCTACCGGCCCGCCGGGGCCGCCGCCGTCTTCCCGGAGCTCGTCCTCGACCCGGACTGGCGGCTCATCCCCCTGGATTACAGCTATTTTGCCTTTGTCTACGACAGCGAGCGGGTATCGAGCCCCCCGGCGAGCCTGGAGGACCTTACCGCCCCGGAATACCGGAACAAGATCATCCTGATGGACCCCCGGACCTCCTCGCCGGGCCTGGGTTTCTTCGGCTGGGTGCAGGCGGTTTACGCGGATTCCTGGCAGGATTACTGGCGGCGGCTGGCGCCCTCGATCCTGACTATCGCCGAAAGCTGGGATTCGGGCTACGGGCTCTTTACCGCCGGTGAAGCCCCCCTGGCGCTCTCCTATACCACGAGCCCGGGCTATCATCTGGAGTACGAGGGCACGGACCGCTACCGGGCGGCGGTTTTCGCCGGAGGCCATCCCATTCAGATTGAGGCGGCGGGGCTTCTGGGCGCGGGGAAACACCAGGATAACGCGAAACGTTTCCTGGACTTTATGCTTTCCCCGGCCTTCCAGGAGACGATTCCTTTGGGAAACTGGATGTATCCGGTCATCGACATTCCCCTGCCTGATTCCTTCAGGATAAACCCCAAGAGCGGGACGCCTCTGCGGCCCCCGGCGGCTCAGGCGGCGGACCTTTCGGCCTGGGCGGCCCTGATGAGCGGCCTGCGTTCCTTTATTCGCTGACGATCGTCAGCGCATAAGGGCCGCCTTTCTTGAGACTTTGACTCATTTTTGGTACTTTTTGGCTCATCCGGTCTTACTTCTGAGTCATTGTCTTAAGACAATGACCCGTTGTCTTTAGACAATGCCCCGCAGTCTTAAAACTATAGCCCGTTGTCTTAAGACTTCGTGCATTGTCTTACAGACAATGCAGCGCGAATAGCGGACCGCGACCCGTTGTCTTTAGACAATGACCCGTTGTCTTAAGACAATGACCCGCTGTCTTAAGACAATGACCCGCTGTCTTAAGACAATGACCCGCTGTCTTAAGACTATGCCTCGCAGTCTTAAGACTATGCCTCGCAGTCTTAAGACTATGCCTCGCAGTCTTAAGACTATGACCCGCAGTCTTAAGACTATGACCCGCAGTCTTAAGACTACGACCCGACTAATTAAGACACTGCCCCGCATTCATAGGACAGATACCCGCAGTCTTAAGACTATGACCC
>JAITON010000163.1 GCA_031289935.1 Treponema sp. | reverse complement strand
GGGTAGCCGGGGTATCGGCGGCTTCCTGGGCCGCGTCAAAGGCGGTTTTGAGCGTGGCCGTAAGGGTCTTGTCCGCGTCGCCTATATGCCAGGCCGCAGCGTTATCCACCGCCATGGTGCAAAAGTTCCCCGCGAAGGTCTTGAAGTTTTTGATGCGGTCGGGAATCCAATCGTTGTTTCTACTCATACCAGGGCCCTCCCCGTAGACGGTAAATGCTCCACCGTAGACGGTGGGGAACTCACCGTAGACGGTAAATGCCCCACCGTAGACGGTGGGGAGCTTACCGTAGACGGTAATTGCTCCACCGTAGACGGTAAAACGCTTACCGTAGACGGTAAAACGGCTCTAAGGCGGGATAAAACGGTCTGGGATTGGGATACAGAGGCCCCGGATTGGCCCGGACGGGCAACGGAAGCGTATACAGAGAAACCGGGACGGGAAACGCGAAGAGGAAGGGTGTGCCGGAGGGCTGCTCGTGCGGGAACCGCCCACGGCCCCAACGGCCCCCTTACGGGGAAACTAGAATATGGGGGGGGGGGGGGGGGTTAAAATATGGTAGGATTTCCGCAATCCCGTATGATTGGCGAAAACCGGAAATAGTACGGGGTTGCCGGGTAAATTTGCGCCCCCGTGCCGGGAATAGCTGGTTTGTTCAGGTCTTCGTATCATCAACATGCTCTAATTGTATACCGGACCCTGCAAAATGTCAAGCTTTTTTTTCTAAATTCGTAAAAAAAAGAGCGTTTTTTTCCCCTTGGCGCGTTTCCCCCCCCAAAAGCCCCCGGCCTTTTGTTGACCTTTGGCAGGAAAACGAGTATTCTCAAGGACACGAAGGAGTAGCCATGCCGGAAGAGCCCTTTTACGCCGGGGGACTGCGTTTTTCCTGTACCCGCTGTTCGGTCTGTTGCAGGCGGGATCCGGGCTCTGTGTTCTTATCGGCCACAGACCTCCGCGTCCTGGCCGGCCGGGCGGGCCTTTCCCCGGAGCAGTTTAGCCAGGCCTACTGCCGCTGGGTACCGGGGAACCGCTGCCGGCTTTCTCTTAAAGAAAAGGCCAACTACGATTGCGTCTTCTGGCAGGACGGGGGCTGCTCGGTCTACGAGGCCCGGCCCCGGCAGTGCCGGAGCTTCCCTTTTTGGGGGGATGTTATGTGTTCCCCGGCAGCCTGGGAGGCCGCAGCGGCGGATTGTCCCGGCATGGGCCGGGGCGAAACGCATACCCGGGCAGAAATTGAGTCCTGGCTGGACCAGGAAGATTCCGAGCCGGTATTGGAGAAGCTTCCGTGAGCAAGAATCCGCCTAAAAAAGGCTCCGTCATCAGAACTATCGCGGTTTTTTTTGCCGTCTTCATCGGCCTGGGGCTGGCGGCGGGGGGGGTTGGGATAGGGGCCTTTGCCTACCTGAGCAATGCCCCGGAAGAGGCGCCGGTTACCTTGGATGACAGCCTGCGGGTGGAGGCCGGCGGCAGGGTCTTTCTGGAGGTTCGGCAGGGGGAAAGCGCCTATTCCGTGGGTGCGCGGCTGGAAGCGGCGGGGCTTATCAGGAGCCATTATGTCTGGGATATTCTGGCCCGTTTTGACGATGCGTATATCAAGGCCGGGGACTATCGTTTTGCCTATCCTGCCGGCCAGCAGGAGATTCGGGATATCCTCGTCGCGGGGCAATTGCAGCTTATCCGGGTAACCGTCCCCGAGGGCGTTACCCTAAAAAAGACTGCCCGGATTGTGGCGGAGGCGGGCATCTGCGCCGAAGAGGACTTCCTGGCTGCGGCTATGGATCCGGCCATCCGTGACGAGTACCGGGTCCCGGGCTTTACTATGGAAGGCTATCTTTACCCGGATACCTATTTTTTCCAGGCCGGCTACCCCGCAGATCAGGTAGTCCGGTTCATGGCGGATACCTTTTTCCAGCGCCTGGCGGAGATTCCCGGCGATCCTTTGGATATTCCCCCGGAGGAACTTTTCCGGCGGGTCATCATCGCTTCAATTGTGGAACGGGAATACCGGGCGGCCGATGAGGCGCCTCTCATGGCGGGGGTATTCTACAACCGGCTGGACATCGGCATGGCCCTTCAGTCCTGCGCTACCGTGGAGTATGTCATCACCGAGATCCAGGGGAAGCCCCACCCCGCGACCATCTACGACCGGGACACCCGGATTGACGATCCCTACAACACCTACGTCTATGCGGGACTTCCGCCGGGGCCTATCTCGGCGCCGGGGCTCGTGGCTTTAGACGCGGTATTCAACCCCGTTGCCAGCGACTACCGCTACTTCCGCCTGGTCAACCCTGATGAGGGCCGGCACTACTTCGCCAAGACCTTTGACGAACATATCCAGGCCGCAGCCCTCTACACCAAGGGGAATTGATGCCGAAAATTGCCGAAGCCAGCATCCGGGAGGTTCAAGAACGGCTGGACGCTCTGGCCGTGGTGGGCGACTATGTGCGGCTGGACCGGAAAGGCGGCCGCTGGTGGGGCTGCTGCCCCTTCCACAGCGAGAAAACCCCCTCTTTTACCCTGGACCCGGACCGCAAATTCTACTATTGTTTCGGCTGCCATAAGGGCGGTTCCATCATCAATTTTGTCATGGACCTGGACAAACTCAGCTTTCCCGAAGCCATTGAGCGGCTCGCCAGGAAAAGCGGCGTGGAAATCGTCTACGAGGGCGGGGAGGAGGGCGGGAACCGGGAGGAAAACGCCAAAAAGGCCGCTCAAAGGGAAGCGCTCTACGAGCTTTACCGCCGGGTGGCCGGGAGTTTCCACTATTTTCTCACGGAAAATACCGCAGGCAGGGAAGCCTTGGCCTATATTCGGGACCGGGGCATCAGCGAAGCGATGATCAAGACCTTTAACCTGGGCTATACCCCGGCGGATCGTTCCTGGCTCCACGGTTTTCTCTCCGGCAAGGGCTATTCCCTGGAACTTTTGGCCGCCTCGGGGCTTTTTTCGGCCAAATTTCCCCGGTCGGCCTTTTTCTCCGACCGCCTCATGTTCCCCATTGCCGACCGGGAAGGCCGGACCGTGGCCTTTGGCGGACGGCTCCTGGCGGGCGAAGGCCCCAAGTACCTCAATTCTAATGAATCGGAGATTTACAAGAAAGGTAAGACCCTTTTTGCCATTGACCGTGCCCTGCCGGAGATCCGGCGGACCAAATTGGCCTATATTGCCGAAGGCTATCTGGATGTCCTGGCCTTGCACCAGGCTGGGGTCACCAACGCAGTGGCGCCCCTGGGTACGGCCTTTACCGAGGACCAGGCCAGGCTCCTTCGGCGCTGGGCCGATCGGCTCTGCCTTATCTTCGATGCCGATGAAGCGGGGCAGGCCGCTGCGGAAAAGGCCATCCTGACTTGCCGGCGGAACGGGCTAGCCGCTTCGGTGCTCATTCCCGGCCAGGGTATTCCCCAGGAAGGGGAACCTATTAAGGATCCGGCGGATATTTTGAAAAAACTCGGCGCCCAAACCTTGCAAAATTCTCTAAAATGTAGTATAGTAGATTTTGAGTACTTAATACATCGTATAGGCCATCTATTCGATTGTTCCGGTCCCGAAGAGAAAGCCAGGGCTGCGGCTTATCTGTTTCCATATATGGAAACCTTGGACTCGGAGGTGGAAAGGGAGGCTCGTATCGGGGACCTTGCCGATGCCCTTGGGGCGGATCGTCAGGCGGTGGCAGGTGATTTTGCCCGCCATGACCGCAGACTGGGGCCTTCCCGTGTGCTTATACCGCCGAAAGTTCCAGAGGATGCACCGGCGAAGCCGGTCATGAACGATGAACTTTTTTTACTCGTTGCGGTTTTTGTCAATCATGGATTGTATCCGAAACTGCGTTCAACCTTGTCTATTGAAGAGTTTGAAGATATCAGGGCACGGGAACTGTATATTGCTCTGGAGGAGTGGTTCAGAAACGAAATACCGGGGGAATCCCGGGTTGACGGAGCCCTGTTACATAGCCTCTTGACCCGTATCGGGAACGAGGCTCTACGGATTTTTGTCCTGGAGCAGGCCGCTTCGGGGGCTTTTACTCAGGAACCGGAAAAGCTCTTTGCCGAAAGCGTCAGGCGTGTAAAACAAAAGGTGTTAGAACGGCGGCAGACAGCCATCGTGATTGAACTGCGGACCAAAAAACGGGGAGGGCCTGACCGGGGTCTGGAAGAGCTTCTTGCGGAGAAATTGCACATTGATGCAGCATTACGCTCGCTAAAGGAACTATCGAATGAGTGATGTTTTGACGCTGGTAACGGACGCCCTAACAGAAACAGACCAGGTAACAGAAAACACCGCCGTTGCGCCGGACATGGCACATGACCCGGCGGTGCTCAAGTTGATTGAATATGCCAAGGAAAAGAAGACCATCTCCTACGATGAGCTTGCTGATTTTTTACCCTCCGAGCACATTGCCAACCCCGAGATGATTGAGCCGGTATTGGTTCTGCTGGAACAGAATAATATCCAGCTTATTGAGGAAGATACGGTCGAGGAGGAGGCCCCCAAGTCCTTGGAGACCGAAAAAAAACGCCTGGTCTATTCAGACAAGGTATCCTCCGTGGACGACCCCATTAGGCTCTACCTGCGGGAAATCGGCCGGGAGCATCTCCTGAGCGCTGAGCAGGAGACGGAGCTCTCCAAGCAGATGGAGGAAGGGGAGAATATCATCAAAAATGTGATCAAGAAGTCCGGCATGATTATCCCGGAGTTTTATCACATTGCCCAGCAGGTATTTTCCCGGAAGGACCCCCAGGAACTCAGTTTTTCCAGCAAGAAAGAACTGACCGAATACATGACCGAGCGGCGACGTCTGGGACAGTTCTACCGGGAGACTCTGCGGCTCATCGGAGCGGAGCTCAAAACCTACACGGAACTCAAGCGTCGGGTCATTGATCGGGGCATTAACATCTTTGAGGACCGGGAGCTTAATAGTCTCAGAAAGCGCATCATGAACGCCATTTCCAAGGCGGCAATCCACCCCGAAGAAATCACGAGCTTTTCGGAAAAGTTTGTCCAGGCATCGAAGAAAATCAAGCGTTTCAAGAAGGAACAGGAGAAGATCGAAAAACGGCTCCGGGTGGGTTCCTTTCGGGAACTGCGGACCTTGGGCCGGGGCCTGTCCATTCGGGAAGAACGGGAGCGGTTGGAAGAAGAGCTGAGCCTTTCCTCGGACGAAATCAAGGAGAAGATCCGGCTTATCCAAGTGACGGAAAAAAAGCTTCTCCAGATGGAGGCGGAATTCGAGGAGTCCATCGAGAGCATCAAGCAACTGGCCAAGGAGATTGCCCGGGGCCAGAAGATGTTGAAAGACGCCAAGGACCGACTCATCAAGGCGAACTTACGGCTCGTGGTGTCTATCGCCAAAAAGTATACCAACCGGGGGCTCCACTTTTTTGACCTGGTCCAGGAGGGTAATATCGGCCTCATCAAAGCGGTGGAAAAATTCGAGTACCGTAAGGGCTTTAAGTTTTCCACCTATGCCACCTGGTGGATACGCCAAGCCATTACCCGGTCTATCTCCGACCAGGCCCGGACGATCCGGGTGCCGGTCCACATGATTGAACAGATTAACAAGGTGGCCCGGGAGTCCCGGCAACTCATGCAGATCCTGGGCCGGGAACCCTCCGATGAGGAAATCGCCGAGAAGCTCGGTTGGACCTCTATGCGGGTCAAACAGGTCAAGAATGTGGCCCGGGAACCGATCAGCCTGGAAACGCCCATTGGCGAGGAAGAGGACTCCCTGCTGGGGGACTTTATCGAGGACAAGGACGTAGAGAACCCTGCCATCAGGACCCACTATACCCTGCTCCAGGAAGAGCTTTCTGGGGTGCTTTCCACCCTGCCGGTTCGGGAGCAGGAAGTACTCAAGATGCGCTTCGGCCTGGAAGGAGGTTATTCCCTGACCTTGGAGGAGGTGGGGCTCTACTTCAACGTTACCCGGGAACGGATCCGCCAGATCGAAGCCAAGGCCCTGCGTCGGCTTCGGCATCCCCGACGGGCAATCAAGCTTAAGGACTATTTGGACCATTGACAAACCGGGATTTTTTCTTCATTATGATGTAAGTGAAGGGGTATGCACATGGAAATGGAAGTCGTTTTTGAGAGATTGCGAGGTCTACAGGATATTCTTTCCCAGAAGATCGTTCTGGAAAAAGAGATTCAGGAAAGCCCTAGGCTTCTGATCACCCAGGAGGAGCTCTTGGCGCGGATCAAAAAGACCTTTATCGAGAAAAATATGGACTTTGACAAGATCCGTGCCGAACATAACGAGATTCGGGAGCAGCTCAGCGATGCCGAGACCACCCGGGAAAGGGCCGAAAAGAACATGGATCTCATCAGTACCCAGCGGGAATATGAGGCCTTGGACAAAGAAATTCGGGATGCCGGCGAGAAGGAGCAGCAGTTTCGGAAGGAACTCCAGCGAGTGGACCGTGCCATCGTGGATATGGAGGAACAGTTAAAGCAGAACACTGCCCTGATTGAGCAACAGGAACGGGAATTGGCGGAGCGCCGTGTGGGCATTGAAACTGAGGCTGCGGAAAAGACCATCCGGCTCTCTGCTCTGGAAGTGGAAGAAACGGAAATAAGTCGGAACATGGACCCGGAAGTGCTTTTTAAATTTGAGCGAATTATCCGGAACAAGATGGGCCGGGGTATCGTGGCCATCAAAGGCGGGGTCTGTACCGGTTGCCACATGATTCTCCCAGTCCAGTTTGCTAATGATGTGCGACTGGGGGAGGAAATTGTCTTCTGTCCCTACTGTTCCCGTATCCTCTACTACGAGGAGGCGGTTGAGGGCGAGGAGGAGTTCTTCGACAACGATGATGCCGGCAGCCTCGCGGACCTGGAATACATAGAAGAGGAAGAGGAGGACGAAGAAGAGGAGGAGGACGAGGAGAAGGTCAGCATCGACTTTGAGTGATAGGTAACCTCAAAAAATTAATTGGTTATAGCGATGAACCAGGCTGCCGCAGGACGGGAGTTCGTGAGAATTTACCGGCCTGAGGAAAGTCCGGGCTCCGTAGGGTATGATGCCGGGTAACACCCGGGCAGGGCGGGTGAAAACCCGCTTTGACAGAAAGCGCAACAGAAAAGATACCGCCCCGGTATGGTGTTTCGCCGGACTGGGGTAAGGGTGAAATGGTGGGGTAAGAGCCCACCTCGGCGGCGGTAACGGCGCCGGAAAGATTTCGGTCTGGCAAGAGAAGGCTTGGCCGAAAAACGGCAAACCTCATCAGGAGCAAAGTCAAGCAGGGGTCGGGTGTATACCCAAGGGCGGCCCGCCCTGACCCCGGGTAGGCTGCGCGGGGAATATCTCCGGAACGTTGCCGGTAACGGTCGCGCAAGATAGATGGTTGCCAGTTGTAGCCTTCGGTCGCGACTTAGCTTGGGAAGTTTTCTTCGGAAAACTCCATGCCAATTGTGATCAGGGACGCAATGACACAGAACCCGGCTTACGGTTCATCGCTTTTTTTTTAATAGTTTCCACTTGCAAAGATACGTTTAACAGATACCGATAACAGTCAGTTGACTTTTTATCTTAAAAAGTATATACCAAAAAGACTTATGATCGGTGCCCATTCCAGATTTGAAACCCAATCCCGCCGTGGGACCTTTATCAGCATTGTGCTGGCAATCGTCATGCTCCTGGTGGCGGGTGGCGGGGTCTGGGCCTTTGTTTCTTGGAAGAGTCGCATGAGAAATGAACAAAAGGAGTTGCTCCGGCTCTGGAACGAGGGCACTTATGAAGAAGCCTTTACCGTAAGCGCCGGGCGGCTCCAGGAAAAGCCCATGGACTATTACGTGCTGACCATTCACGGATTTGCCGCCTATCAACTGGCGGTAGCCCAGATTACCACCTTTGATACCCAAACCTATATTGATGAGGTGATCTGGTCCCTCCGCAAGGCCCTACTCTGTAAGGAAACCTACTACACGGCCTGGATTAACTATGTGCTGGGTAAGGCCTATTATCACAAGGGGACCGGTTACGAGGATCTGGCGATCAAATTTTTGGAGGCGGTCTCGGTGGTATCGTCCTCCGCAGAGCTGGCCGATAGCTTTGTCGCCCGGGACCTGCCCGAGCACCTGGGGCTGGCATACGCGGCGGTACACGATTACCGGGCCAGTGTAGAGGCCTTTTCCCTGGCCCTAAGCCTGGAGGAAGCCTCTCCCGGAGCGGATACCCAGTCTGAATATTCCCCGGATCTACTGCTCCTGGCCATGGCACGGTCCTATATCGCCTTGGGGGAAGATAACTCGGCCAGGGCCTACCTGGTCCGTTGCGTGGATACCTCCCGGGATTCCACCACGGTGATTACCGCTCGGCTTCTTTTGGGGGATATTTACCGCCGGGTCGGGGACACAGCGGAGGCGGAGGTTCAGTATCTGACTATATTAGAAGAGAACGGAGAGCATGCTGAAGCCCGCTTTCAGTTGGGGGAATTATACGAAGCCGCCGGGGATACCACACGGGCGAGGGCCGAATGGCGCAGAGCCGCCAGGATTGATCCCACCCATTCGGGAGCTCGGTCGCGGCTTAATTTGATATAACAAGGGAGGCGTTATGTTTGGCGCGAATTCTTCGGTGATTGGGATTGATTTAGGGACTTGTAATACCCTCATCTATATCCGGGGTAAGGGTATTGTCATCAATGAACCTTCGGTAGTGGCGGTAGAAAAGGGTACGAGAAAGACTGTGGCCGTGGGGGCTGATGCCAAGCGGATGCTCTGGAAGACCCCCGGTAGCATTATTGCCATACGGCCCCTGCGGGACGGAGTGATCGCGGATCTGGAATCCTGCGAGAAGATGATCCGCTACTTTATCTCCAAGGTGATGCCCCGGTACCGTTTTATCAAGCCCCGGATGGTTATCGGGGTGCCTTCCTGTATCACCGAGGTGGAACGACGGGCTGTGGAAGAGAGCGCCTACAAGGCCGGGGCCCGGGAGGTGCTGGTCATTGAGGAGAGCCTGGCAGCGGCCATCGGGGCGGATATTCCAATCTTCGAGCCCGCAGGACACATGATCTGCGATATTGGCGGCGGGACCACAGAGATTTCAGTCATATCTCTGGGGGGCATGGTTGTGACCAATGCCATCAGGCTGGGAGGCGACGAGTTTGACGAGGCCATCATCAAGTATGTCAGGAGCGTCCATAACCTGATCATCGGGGAGCAGACCGCAGAACGGCTCAAAATAGAGATCGGCAACGCATCACCTGATAAGACCATCGAAAAGGTAGAAATCAAGGGGACCGACGCCATCACCGGTCTGCCCCGACGGTTGGAAATCGACAGTGTGGAGGTCCGAGAGGCATTGAAGGACCCTATCAACCAGATTGTGGATGAGATTAAGGCCACCCTGGGTCAGACCCCGCCGGAACTGGCGGCGGATATCGTGGAGCGGGGCATCGTCATGACCGGTGGAGGGTCCCTGCTCAAGGGACTGCCCAAGCTGATCTCCAAGGAGACTGGGGTGCCGGTGATTGTGGCCGAGCGGCCCCTGGACTGCGTGGCTCTGGGGGCGGGCAAGTACTTTGAGAACGCCAAGGGCTTTGACAATACACGGGCTATCTACGATAACCTGAACAAGTAGGCCGATGTCGGTATGCGGATAGAGGAAGAGGGGAGGCAAAAAAGACGGATAAACCAGGAGGGCTATATGTTTGCCGGTCTGACGCTGGTCTCTTTTTTGCTCCTGTTTTTTTCTACCCGTAGCTTTATTGTCAATTTTCGGGATATGGGGCTTTCGGTGTATTCGGGTATCCGGGAGGGAATCCATGGGATTTCTTCCTTTGTATCTGAAACCGTGCTTTCAGTTCAGGAATTATCAGAACTCCAGGAAAAATACAGTGAACTTTTGGACCGGGTGGTCCGCTACGAGCAGCTTGAACGGAGCGCGGCGGAAATTCGCCTGGAAAACAGCCGGCTTCGAGAACTGTTAGGCTTTGCCGAGACCATTCCCTATAAACACATTCCGGCAGAAATCATCGGTCGGGACCCGGACAATCTCTACTCCAGCATGGTCATCAATAAGGGAAAACAGCATGGGGTTAACTACAACATGCCGGTTATCGCCTTCCAGAACGGGGCCCAGGCCCTGGTGGGCAAAGTGGTTCAGGCCGGCCAGTTTGAAAGTCTAGTGATGCCCCTTTATGATCTGAGCTCCTACGTGCCAGCCCGGTTGGCGGTCTCTCGCTACGATGGCTTGGTGGAGGGCCAGGGCAATCCCGACTATCCCCTAGTGATGCGGCTCATCAGTAAGCGGGCCCAGGATAAGATACAACTTGGCGACGTGATTGTCTCAAGCGGTCTGGGTGGGGTCTATCCCGGGGCTGTATATCCGGCGGAGATCAATATCGGCAGGGTCAGCAGGATTATTTACGAGGACTACGAGAGCTCCATGGAAGTAGAACTGGACATCTATATTGATTTTTCCCGGCTGGAACAGGTCTTTGTGATCGCTCCCGGTGAAGGGGAGACCGATGGCTAAGAATGTGATATGGGCTACAATCTTCGCCTTGATTGCAGGGATCCTCCAGTCCACCATCTTGGCCCGGCTGGCGATCTACCGAACCGTGCCGGACCTATGCTTGGGAATCGTGGTTTATAGTGCCTACGTGAACGGTGGCATGACGGGCCAACTTACGGGTTTTTTCTCGGGAATCCTTTTGGACTTTCTGTCTGCGGCGCCCCTGGGGCTGAACGCATTGATCCGTACCATAACTGGGGCCTTGGCGGGGCGTTTCAAGGGGACCTTCTTTTTGGATGCGGTCTTTCTCCCCATGGCTCTCTGTGCGGGAGCTACACTCCTCAAGGCCCTCTTGCTGTTTATCCTCCATATATTATTCGGCAAGGCGGTCCCGGCCTACCAGATGGCTGAACCGGCATTCTGGGTGGAACTCCTCCTTAATACGGCCACGGCGCCCTTCCTTTTTGCCCTCCTCAAGCTCTTCAAACCCATCCTGGTAGTAAAGGGGAAAAACTGATGGCCCTATTTTCTCTGATACCCGATGATCCATGGAAAAAACACCGGGCGGAGGGCAATACGAGCTTCCGTATCAAGGTCCTCCAGGTATTCTTTATCCTGGTATTCGTGGTCTATTCCGTCCAGCTCTTTGCCATGCAAATATTGAACGGCGAGGAATACCGCTCCCGTGCCCAGGATATTGCCCGGAGAACCACAGTCCTAAGCTCTCGCCGGGGAGAAATTTACGACCGGAATTTTACCACGCCCCTGGTGCTCAATAACGATTCCTTTGCGGTGAGCATAACCCCCGGCGAGGTGCCTGCCGGGGAAATTCCTGGCCTGATTGAGCGGCTGGCTCGTATCCTGGACCTGCCCCGTGAACAGATCGACCGGAAGATACCCGCCTCGTATTACTATCTTTATCAGCCCATTGAGGTGGCAGCCAATATTCCCTTCGATGTCATCGCCTCCATCGCGGAAAATGCCGATTCTCTGCCGGGGGTAAGTTGGCAGGTTAAATCCATCAGGAATTATGCGGACATCGGGAGCCTTGCCCATGTGATTGGCTACGTGGGAGACATTACCCGGGACGAGCTGACGGTACTCTACAACCAGGGCTACCAGCAGGGTGATACCATCGGCAAGGCGGGGATTGAAAAACAGTACGACGAGCTGCTCCGGGGCAAAGAGGGCTGGGAGACCCGGACCGTGGACGCCCGGGGTCGGCGCATTACCAAGGACTCGGTGCGGGAACCTCCGGAGATAGGGAAAAACCTGGTGCTCACCATTGACCAGTCCATTCAGACCCTGGCGGAAAAGGCTCTGGGTAAGCGCGTGGGGGCCGTCGTGGTCATGCGGCCTAGCAACGGGGAAATTCTAGCCATGGTATCCTATCCCTGGTACGATCCCAATCTCTTTAGCCGCTCCACCGCAGGCAATGAGTATGCGGCCCTGATCAATGATTCCAATAACCCCCTTTTGAACCGGGCTATCCAGTCGAGCTACCCTCCAGCTTCGGTTTTTAAGATCGTGATGACCACAGCGATCCTGGCGGAAGGCAGTTTCTCGCCTGCACAGCTCGTAGACTGCGAGGGGGAACTAGTCTATGGGAACCGGGTCTGGCGTTGTCATATCCGCAAACCCGGTCATGGGAAGCTCAACCTCCATAGCGCTATGGCCCAGTCCTGCGACATCTACTACTGGACTGTAGGCCGGGACTATCTGGGGGTAGAACGGATTGTGGCCTATGCTGGAAACTATGGCTTTGGGCAGGTTACAGGCATCGACCTGCCGGGAGAAATCGCCGGGTTTATCCCCACGCCCCAATGGAAGGAACGGCGCTTCCACGAGCGCTGGGTCGGAGGCGATACCATGAACATGTCCATTGGACAGGGTTACACCCTGGTTACCCCCATACAGATGGCCAATATGGTGTCCATGGTGGTGAACAACGGGCTGGTCTACCAGCCTCACCTGCTCAAGGAAGTTCGGGACCCTTTTTCGGGTGAGGTGGTGGAGAGTTTTGTTCCCCAGCTGCTCCACGAGAGCGATATCTCCGATGCAGTTTTTGCCCAGGTCCGCCGGGACATGCGGGGGGTTATCAGCGAGGGGACTGCCCTCTTCCCCCTGAACATTAGATCGGTACAGATTGCCGGGAAAACTGGTACCGGAGAGGTGGGCCTGGAGAACCAGTGGCACTCCTGGTTTGCCGCCTATGCCCCTTACGAGGCCGCCAATCCCGAGGAACAGGTTGTGGTATCCATCATTGTGGAGGCTGTCAATAACTGGGAATGGTGGGCTACTTATGCTTCGGCCATCATGTTCCAGGGCATATTCGCTCATCAGAGTTACGAAGAGGCCGTGCAGACCCTGGGCTTCCAGTATCTGATGCCGGCACAGGGGCGCCGGGAATGAAGCTGCGGGATTTTCTCGAGATCGATTATTCCCTACTTTTTGCTGCAACGGTCCTTGCCGCCTTCGGTATTCTCTTTATCTATTCCTCCGGGGTTAGCTCCGAGGGGGTCGTGGTCTCCACCGAGTACTTCCGGCAAATTATCTGGGCCGCCGGGGGCTTTGTACTGGCCCTGGTCCTGGCCATGGTGAATTACCGCAAATTCTACAACCTTACCCTCTACCTTTACCTGGGAGTGCTAGCCCTGCTGGCCTATACCTGCCTCTTCGGCTACACGGTCAACGGGGCCCGGGCCTGGCTGGGCGTCGGTTCCTTTGGCATTCAACCTTCGGAGTTTGCCAAGATTACCACTATCCTCTTTTTGGCCTGGTTTCTGGACAGTTCCCGGAAGACCATGAATTCCTTTGCCCGCTTTATCCTTTCCTGCCTCATCGTTTTTATCCCCATGGGCTTAGTGCTGATTCAGCCCGACTTCGGTACCTCCCTGGTGTTTATCCCCATCCTTTTAGTGATGGGCTTTATCGCCGGGATTTCGGCCCGTTATATCCTCTTCCTGATCGCCGTCATCGGCCTGACGGTGATCCTCCTGGGGCTGCCCCTCTGGCAGAGCTATATCCTGGGGAATACGATCCCATCTCTAGCGATCCTCTCCAACACCCGGTTTATCACGGGCACGGTCCTGGTCCTGGGACTTATCACGGCGATTTCCGTGTTCGGCTTTCTGCGCTACAAGAAGCGCTACTTCTACTGGATTGCCTACGCCGCCGCAGTGGTGATTTTCTCCCTAGGTACTTCCTGGTTGGCCCAGAAGGTGCTCAAGGACTATCAGATTATGCGGCTCATCGTGTTCCTGGATCCCAACGTGGACCCCCGGGGCGCGGGCTGGAACATTATCCAGTCGATCACCGCCATCGGTTCCGGAGGGCTCTGGGGCAGGGGCTACCTCCAGGGGACCCAGAGCCACTATCAGTTCCTACCCCAGCAAAGCACGGACTTTATCTTCTCAATTTTTTCCGAGGAATGGGGCTTTATGGGCGGGCTCCTGGTATTTGGCCTTTTCCTGGTTATCTGCCTTAGACTGGTAAAGATTATGAAATCCGCTGTAGACCCCTTTGGCGTGTACATTGCGGCAGGACTTGCGGCCATGTACATCTTCCATTTTCTGGTTAATGTGGGAATGACCATGGGGATTATGCCCATCACGGGGATACCTCTGCTCTTTATGTCCTACGGGGGCTCGGCCATGCTTTCCGCCATGATTGGGGTGGGCCTGGCACTGAGTGTGTTTATGCGGCGACATCAACACTCCTAGGGAAATGGGAAAAATGATGATTGATCCAGTCCGGGACTTGGGGAAGCTGCTTCTGGAGGTGGAAAAGCCGGTCCGTTATATAGGCGGTGAATACGGGCGGCTGGCCAAGACCGGGGCTGCACTCAAGACCGCCATTGCCTTTCCGGACCTCTACGAGATCGGCATGGCGAACCAGGCCCTAAGGATTCTCTACAAGGGGCTGAACAGGATTGAGGGGGTCTCCTGCGACCGGCTCTTTGCGCCGGCCCCTGACTTTGAGGCCCTACTGGAACGGTCAGGAACGCCGCTCTACGGGCTTGACACAGGTATCCCGGCGGGGGAGCTTGACCTGCTCCTGGTAACCCTCGGTTACGAGCTGGGTATTACCGGGCTTTTAACGATCCTCAAGGCTTCGGGTATCCCTCTCCATGCCGCCGAACGGCGTGAGGATTCTCCCATCGTTATCCTGGGCGGTCCCTGCGTCTCCAATCCCCTGCCATACAGCCGCTTTGTGGACGCCGCCTGGATCGGCGAGGCCGAGGCTGGTTTCTTTGAGCTGGCGGAGTCGCTCCGGGGTCTGAAACAGGCGGGGCAGAGGAGAAGCGCCGTCCTGGAGCGGCTCAGGGAACATCCTTCGGTCTGGGTCCCGGGAAAAGCGGCGGTCCGGGCCATTGACCGGGACTTTCCCCGCCGGGGGCCGGATGCGGCGGTCTTTCCCGTGCCCAACCTAAAAACAGTCCAGCACCACGGCGCCGTAGAGATTATGCGCGGCTGCCCTAACGGCTGCCGCTTCTGCCACGCTGGCTATTGGTACCGGCCCATGCGGCAAAAACCCGCCGAAATTGTCCGGGCCGAAGCCGCAGCCTTTATCCGGGAAGGGGGCTACCGGGAAATCAGCCTCTCGTCGCTTTCCACCGGAGATTACTGCCATATCGGGGACCTGGTGGAGTCGCTGAACAAGGAATTTGGCGGCCAGCATATCTCGTTTCAGCTTCCCTCCCTTAAAGTGTCCAGCTTTTCCCTGCCCCTTCTGGAAAAGATTGCCAAAGTCCGTAAAAGCGGGCTAACCTTTGCGGTGGAAACCCCCGAGGATGCCTGGCAGATGGCCATCAACAAGAAAGTGTCCCTGCAACAGATTACCGGCATCCTGCGGGAGGCAAAAAAAAACGGATGGCGGGGGGCGAAATTTTACTTTATGATTGGGTTACCGGTAGCTCAGCTTGGTCTGGAGGGCTCCGGCGAGGAGGAGGCTATAGTCGATTTTATCCTGGCAGCGGCCCAGGAGACGGGGATGCACTTTAATATTAACCTGGGGACCTTCGTGCCCAAGCCCCACTCCCCCTACCAATGGGCGGCTCAACTGGATGAAGAAACAGCCCTGCGAAAATTGAACTATATACGGGGCCGCCTTAAGGCTCGCGGCCACAAGGTGGGTATCCAGGACCCCTTTATTTCGAGCATTGAGGGGGTCATCAGCCGGGGCGATGAGCGGGCTGGGGAGCTGATTGAGGAAGCTTGGCGGCGGGGCTGCCGCCTGGACGCCTGGACCGAATACTTCCAAAGAGATATCTGGCGCGAGGTCATGGACGCTCACCGGGACTGGGTCGATGAAACCCTGGGCGCCCGGCCTCCCGGCGCCCAATTCCCCTGGGGAATAATCGACCCGGGACTTAGCCCGGCCTATCTTGCCCGGGAATACGTTAAATCGGCGGCCCAAGAACAGACCGGAGCCTGCAGCCGGGACTGTGGGCTGCCCGCTGGGCCGCCCAGCGGGCCGCCCAGCGGGCCGCCCAGCGGGCAACCTTGCGGTATCTGTCATGGCAAAGAACGGGTCGTAGAAAACCCCGGCGCCCTGCCGCTTCCGGCGCCGGAAGCGGTCCCGGCAGAAGACCAGGAAACCGCCGCCGAAACCCGGACAGACCCGGCCACCTGGAAAATCCTCTTTGCGTTTTCCAAGGAGAAGCAGGGGGCTTTCTATTCCCATCTCATGGTGGTTGAGATCCTCTCCATGGCCATGGTCAGGACCGGCCTTCCCATAGGCTATACAGGCGGCTTTAACCCCCTGCCCTGCCTGGAAATCGCATCCCCCCTGGCCCTGGGCATAGCCGCCGGCGCCGAGGTTGCCGCAGTGGAAACCGCCAGCTTTGTTTCCGGTGAGGATTTCCGGGACCTGATGAACGCCCGCCTCCCCGAGGGAATCCGTATTGGGGAGACCATCAACCTGCATATTCCACCGGGGAAAAAGAAACATTCCCTGGCGGCCGTCCTCTGGGGCGGCCTCTATGAGGATCCTGATGGCGCCGGTCCGGCAGCGGTCCCCTTCAGCGCTGAAAAGGCATACCGCCAGGAACGCGCCGGCCCCCAGGGTTCTCCCTACGGTATGAGACGGCTCACGGTTCTAGCCAAGGTTTCCGGGCAGCCTGAACGCTCCGCATCCTATTTTGATGTTTACCAGGAGCTCTATCAAGCAGAGCCTTAGCCGTTTGGTTGAGCGCGTTCCCCGGCACGAATCATGGCCCGGTACTTCTCCGGGTCGACGCGGAAAGCTATCACCGGGGCTTCCGGGTCCTCCCGGGCCTTTTCCAGGGCGCCTCTCGCTTCGAAGAGGAGCCGGGGGGCCTCTACCTGCCGTTCGGTCCGGGCGGCGATGCCCATGCAAAGTTCCCCGGCGTCCAGGTCCGGCGGAAGCTCCTGCCGAAAACTTTCGGCCATGGCGAAACCCTGGTCCAGGTCCGTGTTCGGGAGGATAACCGCGATGCCCTGTTCCCCCTGTTCAAAGAGCAGCTCTGAGTTGTCAAAGAATTCCACCGCCCAATCTGCCAGGGCCCCGTATTCTGCATCCCCCCCGCTCGCGTAGTCCATGGCGATGACCGTGGTATCCTGCCCCTCGGCTTCGGCCCGGCGGAGTTCCGCCTCAAGCCGGGCCCTAAGACCGGCCTCCAGGCCAAGACCGCTCCGGGCGGCCAGCCCGGTCTTTTCGCCGGGCAGCCCGGCCGCCGGGGTATCGTCACCAGGAAAGTTAAAATCAGGCAAATCGCCGAAATCGTCCTCAGATCCGGCCCCATTACCAGCCAGGCCGGCCCCCCTGTCCTCCAGGCCGGCCCCGCTGCCGGCCAGCCCAGCCGCCGGGGTATCGTCACCAGGAAAGTTAAAATCAGGCAAATCGCCGAAATCGTCCTCCAGGCCGGCCCCATTACCGGCCAGGCCGGCCCCGTTACCGGCCGGCTCTAGCTTTTCACCGGGAAGGTCAAAGAAATCGTCTCCCAGACCGTCCTGGAGCGGCGCCTTGCCGGGACCTGCCTGGAGAGGCGGCGCCTTGAGCTTCGGTTCTTTGTGGAACCTCGCTGCCCCCGGTTCCCGAGGTCCGGGCCGGTTCTCCTGGACCGGGCGGGCCGCCTTGGCAAAGAGCGCCGTCTCGACGATAAAGGCAATAAAAGCCAGCGCCAGCGCGGCCAACACGGCCACT
>JAITON010000225.1 GCA_031289935.1 Treponema sp. | reverse complement strand
AGTTCGCCGTAGGAATTATCCGCCGACAGAATAAATATCACCACGTTTTCCAGGCGCAGATCCCGGAAGAGGTTTTCGTAGTAAACATAGTACTGGCCCGTGCGGCAGGGCCCGGTGGTAATGGGCACGAAGATCAGGTAGAGCTCGTCCTTACGGTAGTCCCCGCCGGCCAGGAACTGGAGGACGCTCCCCAGGACCAGGTGGCTGGGCACGCACTCCTTGCCGCTGGCATGGGAACGGGCAAGCTGCACGGTCCTGGCGGTGGCCACGGGCAGGGCCTGGGCGTTGATCCCCAGGCTGCGGACCGCCGCGCCCATGTACTCCGTGGAGATGGCCCCCATGTTGGAGAGCAGCACCCGCACCCGTTTGTTCCCGATGATGGGCGCTTTCTCGCCGGTTTTCGCGTTGTCGATCCGGAGATCAAAGCCCCCGGCGGCCTGCTTTTCGCTCACAAAACGCCAGCCGTTGTCGTAACGCTCCGCCTCGACCTCGGCCTCCTTGGCCCGGTAGCCGTCGATAATGTCCAGGAAGGCCTCTACCCGGGTATCCACCCCGGCATCGGCGCTGTGGCTGTCCAGCTCCAGCACCAGGAAGGGCTTCTGCCCCATGATCCACTTGATGTAATGAAGGATGAAGGAATCGGGGGCGCAGGAGAAGTTGGTGATGTAGGTAATGTAGATGTTGGGCTCCGGTTTGAGCAGGGCGGCGGATTTAACGTCCTGCTGGCCGTAGAACCAGTACATGTTCGGGAAGATGCCTTCATCCTCAAAGGGGAGGATGTCGAAGGGCACGATGGAGTAGCCCCGGCTCGAGAACTTCCGGGGGATGCCCATGTTAGCTTCCGGGGTAAAGGCGTTGTAGGGCCGGCCCAGCAGGGCGATAACCGGCCTGCCGGCCTTGCGGGCCTCTTCCAGGGCCTCTTTCCCCAGCTTCCTGCACGCGGCGAAATACTCCTGCTGTTTCCCCAGGGCCTTTTCAAAGGCCGCCCTGGTTTCCGCCGCGCCGATGCCCAGCCCTTCGGTCATCTTCGTAAAAAGTTCCAGGGCCTTGCCCTCGCCGAACTTGAAGCTCACCACCAGGGGGAGCCAGCGCTTTTTGTCGATCTCCGGGAATGCCTTTTCGATATAATAGGGCAGGGCCTGGGTGATGGGGCAAAAGTTGGCGTGGACCTTTTCCTCGTAGCTGGGCATGTCCCGGAAATGGGGGAGCAGCACGTAATCGGCCCCCTTGTCCAGGCAGTCCTGTACGGCCCCGTGGGCGATTTCCGCGGGGAAGCAGTAGGTCGATTCCGCCCGGGCCAGGCCGGCGTGCTTTACCTCGCCGCTCAGCAAGGTAGCGATCCCCAGCTCGTGGAAGAACCAGGAATAGAGGGGGTAGAGGGTATGGGTGGAGAAGCAGCGGGGTATTCCCACGGTATAGGCCCGGGCCCCCGCAGGCTGAGGGGCCGCTACAAGGGACGGCGCGGCATATTCCTCGAAGAGCATCTTCTGGCGCCGGGCCACATAGTCGAAGACCGGCACGTCTTTTACGGACTTCCGCATATTGGTGTATTTATTGCAGCGGCCGCCAAAGAGGTATTGATGCCCCCCGACGTTCAAAACCTGGATGGGGCAGTGGTTCTCGCAGGCCTGGCAATCGAAGACCCGCTCGTAGCCGATATCCCGGCCGATAAGCCCGTCAATCGTAAGCGCCGGGGTTTCATGCAAAAGGCCCTCGGCGTGTTTGCGCTTGGCCAGGAGGGCCACCCCGAAGCAGCCCATGAGTTCCGGCGCGGGGGGCACGAGAATCTCCTTGTCCAGGAGCATGGCAAAGGCCAGGGGCACCGCAGGGTTCTTGGCGACGCCTCCTTGCAGGAAAATCTTGCCGCCGATGGTACGGTTCCCCACCACCCGGTTCAGGTAATTGGCCACGATAGAACAGGCGATGCCTGCGGTGATGTTCTCCCGGCTGGCCCCCTGCTGGACCGCCTTGCGGATATCGCTGTTGATAAAGGCCGAGCAGTGTTCCCCGAACTTGAGGGGCGCGTCCCCTTTGAGGGCGATGGGGCCGATATCCACGGCGCTGTGTATCGAAAGATCCCCGGCGGCGCTCTCCTCCAGGAAGGAGCCCGTGCCCGCGGAACAGGCCTCGTTCATGGCATAGTCAATGGGCACCCCGTTCTTGAGCAGCACATACTTGGCGTCCTGGCCGCCGATCTCGAAGATGGTTTCCACGCCGGGGTCAAAGTAGGTGGTTCCCACCGAATGGGCGATGATCTCGTTGTAGACCCCCGGGGTTTCCAGAAAGACCCCCAGGATTTCCCGGCTGGAGCCCGTGGTGGATACCAGCCGGATGTCGATGGTCTTAGCGCCCGTGTCGGCGATCACCTTCTCCTGGATGATGCGGAGGCATTCCTTAAGGGCCTTGACCGGATCGCCGTGGGTGCGGCCGTAGTGGCTGGCCACGATCTCATCGGTTTCCAGGTCCACCAGACAGGCCTTGGTGGTGGTACTCCCGCCGTCCACCCCCAGGATGTACGGCCGGTCCGGGCGCACCGAACCTTCCTTGCCTTCGAAGCTCTTCACCCGGTGCTGCCAGTCCGAAAGGGCCCCCAGGGTCCCGAAGCGCACCGCATGGGTCTTGAGGAGCTTGTCCACCGGCGGCAGGGGCGTGCCGGACTCCCTCGCCAGGGCAGCCGCCCCCAGGGCCTCGAAGACCGGCGCGGCGCTGGGCGCCACGAACTCAATCTCCGGGGCCTTTTCCCGGATAAAGCGCAGGATGTGCCGGTTCAAGGTAATGCCCCCGGTGAGCGCCACCCGGCCGCTGGTCACTTTGGCCCGCTTGAGGAAGTCGATAACCTTGACGGCCATCACGTCCGAAAGAGAAAGGACAATATCGTCCTTGGTAGCCTCCCGCTTGTTGAGCCGGTGGGTACAGTCGCTCTTCATAAACACCGAGCAACGGGTCGAAAGGGGCAGGACCTTGGCGGTGTCCGGCACCTTGTCGATATCCTCCAGGCCCATATCCATGCGGGCAAGCTGCTGTTTGAGGAACTCCCCGGTACCGCTGGCGCACTTGTTCCCGGAAAAGTTGTTGACGATTTTCCCCGCCTCATCGAGCCGGTAGACGATAAGGTCCTCGCCCCCCATACTAACCACGGCGTCCGCCTTGAGGTCCAGGACCCGCAGAGCTGCCTCCACGCAGAGGGGTTCCAGGGTGCCCGCCGCCTCGAACATATAGCGGCCCTCGTTGCCGGTAACCAGGCAGGGGACGCCCTCGGGAATCTTACCTTGTTCCAGCAGCCTCCGCACGGCCCGGGGGAAATCACCCTCGTGGGGGATGGCGGCGGACCAGATCACCCGGAACGGTAGCTCCGTATTGGAATCATCCAGCAGGGCCATTTTCAGGCTCGTGGACCCGATATTAATACCTAAAGACTGCATATATACCTCATGCTTGACACTCCTGTGTATTTTGTCCAGATGATACCGGGAACGGTG
>JAITON010000051.1 GCA_031289935.1 Treponema sp. | reverse complement strand
TCGGCCACCTGGAGGCGGTTCCAGCGGGTGGCGATGTCATAGGGCGTTTCACCGGCGATGTTCCGGACGGTCTTGTCGGCCCCCAGCGAGATGAGCTGCCGGATAAGGTCTATACTGGCCGACTTGGCCGCGATATGGAGGATGCCGTTCCCCGAGGAGTCCCGGGCAATGGCCGCAGGCCCCGAGAAGACCGCTGCAATCGCCGCTTGGCCCTTGGCCAGGGCAATGTCTGCGGGAGTCTTGCCGTCCCCGGCCGCCGAGAAGGGGTCCGAGCCTGAGTCGGCCAGGAATTTGGCGGCCTCCCAGTAGCCCAGGTCCGCCGCCGTCCGCAGGGGGGTCCTGCCCGCCGAATCCACGGCGCTGGTCCTTCCCCCCAGGTTCAGTATCGTGCTGAGGATGCTTACCGGCAGAAGGTCCGTTACCGCGATGTGCAGGGGGGAGAGACCTGAATCATCCGAGAGGAGGATCCGGTTCTGGCCCAGGAGCAGGGCAATGAGCTGGGGAGAGGTTATCAGGGCGGTCCTAAAGGGGGTCATGCCCTGGGTATTCCGGGCGTGGATGGAGGCGCCCCCGGCCAGCAGGGCCGAGACGGTCTCGCTCCGGTTCAGGGCCACGGCCAGGTGGAGGGGCGTATCCCCCCGGATATTCCGGGCCATAACATCGGCCTTCATAGTGATAAGCCGGTTCACGACCGCAGGGTAGCCCGCGATAACCGCCTCCATGAGGGGAGTATTGCCCTCGTTGTCCCGGACTTCCAGATCCGCCCCCCGTTTCAGGAGCACGTCCTCTACCCTGCTGATTCCCAGGTAGATGGCGTCGTGGAGGGGGGTCCTGCCGTTCAGTGCATGGGGATTGATGTTAATGCCTGCGGCAATCAGGGCCTCTGCTGCCGCCGGAGCGTCCGGGCGTACCGCCGCGTGGAGGGCCGAATTACCCATACTGTCCCGGCTGTCCAGATTGGCCCCTTCGGCCAGGAGGGTCCTGATGGTAGAGGCCGAATCGGCCTGAACGGCCCAAAAGAGGGGAGGCTCGCCGGTGGAGTTCCCTGCCTCCATATTGGCCCCTCTCTGAATCATCTGGGGGATATAAGCGTCCAGGCGCCACAATGCGGCAAAGTGAAGGGCGGTGTTCCCCTGGCCGTCCCGGGTTTCCAGCGTTTTGGGGGTCAGCATCCACTCGCGGATGATGCCCGAGGCCGTACCGCCGGGATAAAAGGTCAGGTAAAGGGGGGTCTCCTTCCGGGCATTGGGGGCAAAGATATCCGCCCCCCGTTCCAGGAGGAGCTGCCCCGCCTCGCGCCGGTCGAACTGTACCGCGATATGGAGGGCCGTGTCCCCTTCCTGATTCCGGGCGTTGACCAGGGCATGTTTGTCCAGTATCTGGGTAATGATCCGGGCCTCTGCGCCACTCCGTACCGCGATATGGAGGGCCGTATTCCCGTTTTTATCGCTCTGGAGTACCGTTACCTCGGTAATGAGGAGGTTCAGGGCCGGGAGCTGGGTTTGCAGGGCCAGTTCGAAGGGAGTCATGCCGTCATTATCCGTCGCAAAAATATCGGACCCGTACTCCAGGAGCAGGGGGATCAGGGGGTTCCGGCCCTCCTCAATGGCCAGATGGAGGGGGGTCTTGCCGTCAATGTTCCGGATGGATACTTCGGCCCCGACGTCCAGAATGGTCCTGAGCACCTCGCTGTCCCGGTTCAGGATCACCAAAATGTGCAGAGGAGAATCGCCGTGCTCGTCCCGGAGGTTGGGGTCGGCGCCGTTCTGGAGGAGGATTCCCAGGGCCGCCCGGTGGACTGTGGAGGGAATCGCCAGGTGCAGGCAGGAATTCCCCATGGCGTCCTGGCTGTTCACATCGGCCCCGGCCGCGATGAGGAGCCTCATGATTTCCAGATTGCCGAACCGGGTCGCCTCATGGAGGGGCGTTGCCCCGGAGGCGTTCTTAATGTTGACCTCCGCATTCTGATTCAGGAGGTAGATCACGTAGCCGTAGTATCCCTGCTGGGAGGCATAGTGCAGGGGTGCGGCGCCGTCGACGCTGCGGATATTAAAGTTGTGGCTCTGAACCGCCGGGGCAAAGGAGGCAAAGAGGTCTTTGTCGGAATAGGCCCCCGCCAGAATCAGCCGTTCCGCTGTTTGGGCATAGGCCTCCGTATCGGTGTGGGAAAAAGCCAGGTCCAGGGGCGTCTGCCCATCATAGCCCCGTTTATTGACCGCCGCACCGGCGGCAAGAATACTATCCACGCTCTCGGGCAGGCCCGCCTCCGCCGCGATATGCAGCATGGTCCGGCCCCGTTCGTCCACGGCCTGTATCGAAAGGGGACCTGCCACGCCGCGCAGGAGATCCCCGCCCCGGGAAATGGCGAGGGACGCCGGGGTATATCCTGCGGGCGTTTCCTGGAAAATATCCGCCCCGGCGTTGATCAACACCCTGGCGGTCTCGGCGTCCCCGTTCTGAATACTGATGAACAGGGGGCTCCGTCCTTCATCATCCACGGCGTCCACATCGGCGCCCCGGGAGATAAAGAAGGAGGCCAGGGCCGAGTCCTGGAGCTCCGCCGCAGCGTGGAGGGGGGTCCGGCCCTTGGGATCCCGGGCATTGACGTCATACTGTCCCAGGAAATAGGTCTTGGCCTCCTCGGTATTCCCCCGGTCCAGGAGATCCCAGACATTGTCCGGCTCTTCCTCCGCGGTGGAGGGCTCAGGGGCGCTTGTACATCCCAAGGCTAATACCCCCAGGATTACTCCAAATACGATGATTGATAAGCCAAATTTCCAGTATTTCATAGTTCTAGTATCGGAATTTTGCCTGATAAAGTGTAGAAAGATCAAAAGCACTTGCATAAATTCCCCATACCGTGTATGCTGAAGCCAGGTTAGTTGTACTTGGGAGGGGAAAACTGAATCCTATTCGCAGAATGGCGGCGGTTCTCGTAGTCGCGCTAGGTTTATTTTGTATTGTTCAAGCTGTATCCGCACAAAATGCCGGGGAGGAAGCGGAGGTTGTCAACCCCGAAACGGCTATCCTTCTGGGGGAGCCTGTTTCGGAAGAGGCGGCGGCTTCTCCTTCTTCTTCGGTCTGGCAGGTTATCCGGCTGGTCCTGGTGCTGGCCCTGGCCGCAGCGGCCATCTACGGGGTAACCTTTTTTATCCGCCGGGCCGGTAAATCCCGGGTTGACCGGAATCCCCACCTCAAAATACTAGCCAGTATTCCTCTGGGAACAAACCGTTTTGCCTATGTGCTTTCGGTGGGTTCCCAGGCCTGGCTCGTGGGGGCCGCCGAAGGAGGCGTCTCCCTGATTGCCGAGATCGGCGACCGGGAAGCGGTGGATGCCATGCTCCTGGACGAATCCCGGGCCGCCGGGGCCGGGATGGCGAAGTTCCCCGACTTTCGGAGCCTGCTGGGCCGCTTTGGGGCAAAACCTGAGCAGTCCGCCGGGAAGAGGTCCTTTTCGGCCGATGGGGTCCGCAAAAGCCGGGAACGGCTCAAGGGGCTCTAGCATGAGAAAAATTGCGGCCCTGTTTTTCCTGTTGCTCTTGCCGGTTCTGCCGGTTCTCTCCCAAATTACGGCTTTTCCGGAGCTTTCCACCGAGGGGATTATGACGATCCCCGAGGCCGAGGCGGACCCGGTGATCCCCTACATCGATTTGACCATCCGCAACCCCGAGACCGGGGAAGACGTGGCTTTTTCGGTCCAGCTCCTCCTGCTCCTTACGGTGCTGTCCCTGGCCCCCAGTATCCTGATTCTGATGACGAGCTTTCTCAGAATCTCTATTGTCATGGACTTTATCAAGCGGGCCCTCTCCCTACAGCAGGTGCCGCCGGCCCAGGTGCTCATGGGGATTTCCCTGTTTCTGACCCTCTTTGTCATGTGGCCTACTTTTACGGCGATCTACGAGAATGCGGGCCGGCCCCTGGCGGCGGGTGAAATCAGCATTGAGGAGGCCTACCGGGAAGCCGAAGCCCCCCTAAGGCTTTTTATGTACCGCCAAATGGCGGCCAACCCCGACAACATTCGGCTTTTCATGTCCATGCGGGGCCTGGACCCGCCCAATACCCTGGCGGACGTGCCCACCTATGTGCTGATTCCGGCCTTTATCCTGAACGAACTAACGGTGGCCTTTAAGATAGGGATACTCCTCTATATTCCCTTTATCGTGATTGATATGGTGGTGGCCAGCGCCCTCATGTCCATGGGCATGATGATGCTGCCGCCAGTGATGATTTCCACGCCCTTTAAGCTGATCCTCTTTATCCTGGTGGACGGCTGGGGGCTTTTGACGGACCAGATTGTCCGGTCCTTTGTATAGGCGGCGGTTATGAGTATTGGTGACATAACGACCTTGCTCCAGGGGAGTATCTGGGAGGTGTTGACTCTGGCGGGGCCCATGCTCGTGTCGGCCCTGGTGGTGGGGCTCCTCATCGCCATTCTCCAGGCCACTACCTCGATCCAGGAGCAGACTATGACCTTTGTGCCCAAGTTTGTGGCCATTCTGGCGGTGTTGGCTCTTCTGGGGGGCTGGATGTTTACCAGTCTGGGAGAATTTACGATCAGCATCTTCACTAAGATACCGGAGATGGCCAGATGATAGATGCAGGGATGCTTGACGAACTTTTACAGGCGGCGCCGGTCTTTCTCCTCGTGGCGGTCCGGGCCCTGGCCCTGATAGAAGTGGCCCCGCTCCTTTCCTCCGAGGCGGTGCCCCAGGCGGCTAAGCTGGCTTTGGCGGGTTTTGCCGCCTACGCCGCCTACCCCGCTGCCGGGGCCCAGGGCTGGGGGGCGGTGGACGCTTCCAGCCTGAGCTTCGTGTTTATGATCGCCGGGGAGGCGGTTATCGGGCTTATCATCGGCTTCTATATGACTATTGTGTTTACCGCTTTTTCTACCGCCGGGCAGTTTTTCGCCTTCCAGATGGGCTTTTCCATGGCGGAAAGTTTCGACCCTCTGTCCCAGGTGGAAAATCCCCTGATGGGCCAGTACCTGAACCTGGTGGCCATGCTGATCTTCCTGGCCATGGGGGGCTTTCAGACACTCTTCCTGGGGGGCTTCCAGCGCTCTTTAGAGACCATCAATATCGCCGCCCTGGCCCAGGGCCGGGAAGCGGTCCTACAGATGTTGCTTTCGGGGCTTTCTCAACTCTTTTTGGACGCAGCGGTCATCGCTATGCCCGTCATGGGGACCCTCTTCCTCATATCCCTGGCCACCGGGCTGATCTCCAAGGCGGCCCCCCAGATCAATATCCTTGCGGAGGGGTTCCCCATTTCCATTGGCGTGGCCTTTATGCTGATCCTGGCGACCCTGCCCTTTATGGTAGAGGCCTTTGGCCGGGTGATCGACACGGGCTTCCAGTCTATTAAAGACCTCTATATCCAAATTGGCCGACCCATCGGCGGAGGCGGCGTATGAAAGACTGGGACGAAGTAGCCCGTATGGACCTGCAATGGTTTGCTGCCGAGGACGAGGGCCGTACCGAGGAACCTTCCGAGTATAAGATCCGCAAGGCCCGTGAGGAGGGCCGGGTCGCCAAGAGCCAGGAGCTGGTAGGAGCCCTGGTACTCCTGCTCCCTGCCGCAGCTATCTGGATACTTGCTTCCTATATATTGACAACCTGCATGGAGCTGATCCAGTTTTTTTTCCAACGGGCCGTGGAACTGGATCCGGTAAAAGACCGGGCCATTGCGGGGGTCTGTCTTTCCTATTTTGTCCGCATGGCCGCCCCTATCATGGCCGTGGCCCTGGCCGCCGGAATCTTTGCCAACCTGGTTCAGACGGGTTTCCTCTTTACCACTAAACCTCTGACGCCCGATTTTTCCCGGATCGTACCCCATTTTGGCCGCTACTTTAAGCGCACCATCGGTTCCGTGGAGGGGCTCTTTAACTTTTTCAAGTCTCTCTTCAAGATGATCATTATCGGGATGGTGGCCTATCTTCTGATCAGTGCCGAAATCGGGAAGCTGGCGACCCTCCAGAGTGTGAGCCTGTGGACGGGACTGACTACGGTGGCTTCCCTGGCGATCCGGCTCCTCATCATTATCGCCCTGTTGCTCCTGGCCCTGTCCGTGCCGGATATCCTCTTCCAGCGCTGGCAGTACCGGGAATCCCTCAAGATGACTATCCAAGAGGTGAAGGAAGAGCGGAAGATGTACGAGGGGGATCCTATGGTGCGTAACCGGATCAGGCAGCGTATGCGGGAACTGATCACCCGGAACATGGCCGCCAATGTACCCAAGGCCGATGTGGTGGTTACCAACCCCACCCACTTTGCCGTGGCTTTGGAATATAACCGGGATACCATGAGCGCCCCCCAGGTTACCGCCAAGGGGGCCGACGAGATGGCGGCCCAAATCAAGGAGATCGCCCGGGAGCACGATGTGCCCATCGTGGAGAACAAACCCCTGGCACGGGCCCTCTATGCGGAGACCGAAGTGGGGGACAGTATCCCCCTCCGGTACTACGAGGCGGTGGCGGCCCTGCTCAAGCATGTCTATATGATGAACAACGGAGAGCGGAGGAGCGCATAGTATGGAGGTAAAAAGTGGCTGACGCAGCAGTGCGGACAAACCGGGCAACTTCGATTTTTGGTAGCCAAGCGGATCTCTTCGTGGGGATCGGCGTGGTGGCGGTGGTGGTTATGTTGATCATCCCCTTGCCTGCGGTGCTCTTAGACGCCCTGATGGCCATGAACCTGGTGCTGTCCCTGCTCGTGCTCCTTATCGTGCTGTATACTAGGAAGGCCACGGACTTTAGCGTCTTTCCCACTCTGCTTTTGGTGATGACTGTTTTCGGCCTGGCCTTGAATATATCTTCCACCCGGCTGATCCTCTCCAAGGGAGCCGCCTTTGACGGCAGAATGGTCAAGGCTTTTGCCAGTTTTGTGGTCGGTTCCGGGGGAACTTCGGGGCTGGTCATCGGCTTCATCATCTTTATTGTGCTCATCGCGGTTCAGAGGATTGTGATCACCAAGGGCTCCACCCGGATCGCCGAGGTGGCTGCCCGTTTCGCCCTGGACGCTATGCCGGCCAAGCAGATGGCGGTGGAGGCGGAGTATAATTCTGGGGCCATCACCGAGGAGGAGGCCCAGGAGCGGAAGCGGGACATCCAGCGGGAGGCGGACTTTTACGGGGCCATGGACGGGTCCAGCAAATTTGTCTCCGGCAACGTTACGGTGGGGATATTCATCACCGTGGTGAATATCATCGGCGGTATCGTGTCGGGAATGGTCTTCCAGGGCGAGACTATCAACACGGTCTTTGGGACCTATATCAGCTTTGCCATCGGCGACGGGCTCCTCTCCCAGTTTCCCTCTCTCTTGGTCTCCACGGCAACGGGCATCATCGTGACTCGGTCCATTTCTACAGGGACCTTCTCGGAAGATGTAACGGGTCAGTTCGGTCGGGACGAGCGGATCTTCTGGATCGGCGCCGGGGTACTGCTGATGTTTTCGGTACTACCAGGCTTCCCATGGTACGTGCTCATCCCCCTGGCGGCCCTGCTGGCCTTTACGGCCTTTAGGATCGGCCGGGCCCGACGGACCAAGGCGGATTTCCAGGCTTCCCTGGCCAAGGGAGACGCGAAACGGCCCAAGACCGACGAGGCGGAGATGTCCCCGGTGGTGCCCCTGGATCCCCTTTCCCTGGAACTGGGTTACGCGCTGATACCTCTGGTGGACAAGGACAAGGGGGCGGAACTCCTGGAACGGGTCCACCGGATCCGCCGTGAATCGGCCCTGGACTTAGGGCTTGTGATCCCACGGATCAGAATTATCGACAATATGCGGCTTGAGCCCCTGGAGTATTGCTTCAAGATCAAGGGGGTGGAGGTGGGCCGGGGCAGGATTCGCATGGGCTGTTACCTCTGTATCAACCCCGGAGGCGTTCGGGAGGAGCTTGCCGGGGAAAAGACGCGGGACCCTGCCTTCGGGCTCCCGGCCCTCTGGGTGGGCGAGGAGAAGCGGGAGGACGCCGAGCGGGCAGGCTATACCGTGGTGGATCCGCCCTCAATCATTGCTACGCACCTGACGGAGATCATCAAACGCCACGCTGCGGAGATCCTGGGCCGCCAGGAGACCCAAGCTATTCTGGAGGCCCTCAAGAAGGAGTATCCTGCGGTGGTGGAGGAGGCCCAAAAGGCCCTTTCCCTGGGGGATATCCAGAAGGTGCTCCAGGGTCTGCTCCGGGAACGGGTGTCTATCCGCAACATGGTGGCCATTATGGAGGCCTTGGCGGACTATGGGCCAGTGACCAAGAATCAGGGCTTCCTCACCGAAAAGGCCCGGCAGGCCCTGGGCCGGCAGCTCTGCCTCCAGTATGCCGGTGATGACCGGCTGCTCCGGGTCCTGACCCTGGAACATTCTCTGGAACAGAAGATTGTCGAGAGCCGGGCCGAGACTTCTTCTGGCGTTATTTCGGCTCTGGAGCCCCCGGTTCAGCGGGCCTGGATCAAGGCACTGTCCCGGTCTGTGACGGCGGTTCACGACCAGGGCTGGACTCCAGTGATCCTTTGCTCCGAAGGAGCCCGGCGCCTGGTCAAGCAGTCTACCGAGCGGGAGCTGCCGGACTTGGTAGTGCTTTCTGTACCGGAGATTGTAATAGATATTACCGTGGAAGCCGTGGGTGAGATACGGTTAGAGGGATAGGGCCTTGGACTATTTTACGGAACAGTTTACGGAACAGGCCCCCACCTACGATGAATGTTACCGGAAGATTCGGGATCGTTACGGGTTACAGGCCCAGATTAATGTGCTCAGGCAGAAAGATATCCGCATGAAGGGTTTTCTAGGCTTCTATACCCGGAGGGGGATCGAACTGGAGGGAGTCGTGTCCCGGGGGTCCCGTTTTATCGTGCCGGGGACTGCCACGGCCAGTCCCAAACCGGCAGGGACTCCCGCAGAACCTCTCAACTTTGAGGAAGAAAAGAAGAAGATCCTAGAAAAATCGGGCAAAACTGAAACGGTGATGCTGAAACAGCTCCTGGAGAAGGTGGAGGGCCTCACTGAAAAAATCGATGCCGTTCAGACTGGGCCCGCCGAGGAGCACCCGACCCTGAGCCGGATTGAGGAGAATCTCATCCTGAACGATTTTACCCCCCGGTACCGGAAGCAGATCCTGGAGTGGGTTCGTAAGGAATTTTCCTTGGAAGCACTGGAGGACTATTCCGCAGTTCAGGATAAGGTGATAGAATGGATCGGCGAGAGTATTCGTATCTATAAGGAAGAGCCCTCTCTGCGGAAACCACGGATCATGATTTTGGTAGGGCCTACGGGAGTGGGCAAGACCACGACCATCGCTAAGCTGGCGGCCATTTATGGCACCGATTTCGCGGGTCGCCGCCCCCTCTCGGTGCGGCTGGTGAATATCGACAGCTACCGCATTGGAGCGGAGCAGCAGATCGCGAAATACGGGGAAATTATGACGATCCCCGTGTCCACGGTCAGGAGCGCCCGGGAACTCAAGGACAGTATCGCCTTGGCGGCAGCGGGTGTCGACCTGATTTTGGTAGATACCATCGGTCGGAGTCCCCGGAAGACCGTGGAACTGGCGGAGATGCGGGAGTTTCTCTCGGTCTGTCCCAGCGCTGAGTATCATCTGGTCGTTATGGCAGGAACTAGGGTCGGCGATATGGCCGCGATTATGCAGGAGTTTGAGGTCTTCGGCTACCGTTCGGTGCTGATTACCAAGATGGACGAAAGCGGCCCTCCGGGTAATATCATTTCCGTGCTGGCAGAAAAGAGGAAGGCCGTGTCCTTTATCACCGATGGCCAGGGAGTGCCTAACGATATTCAGGAGGCTGGCCCCATTCGCTTTTTGATGGCCCTGGAAGGGTTTACGATAAACCGGACTAAAATAGAGGAGCGCTTCAGAGGCAAATCTGATTATATTCAATGGAGAGAATAATGGAAGATCAGGCGGAAAAATTGCGGGAGATGATGCGGAAGAAGAATACCGGGAATTCCGGGCCTCTTCGGGAGTCTCCCCGGGTGGGGAGGACCAAGGCCCGGATTATCACTGTGACTAGCGGCAAGGGCGGGGTGGGCAAGACTAATGTGTCGGTCAACATGGCCCTGGCCTATGCACGGCTGGGTAAGCGGGTGGTGGTCATGGATGCCGACTTGGGATTGGCCAATGTGAATGTCATGCTCAATATGATTCCCAAGTGGAACCTCTACCACGTAATCCGCAAACAGAAGACCATGAAGGAAATTATGGTGGACACCGAGTACGGGATTTCCATCGTGGCCGGAGCCTCGGGCTTCTCCAAAATCGCTAATCTGAGCCTGGAGGAGCGGCAGAGCTTTATCAACGAGCTGGACAGTCTCTCCAACGCGGATATCATCATCATTGATTCCGGCGCAGGGGTCTCAGACAATGTGCTGGACTTTGTTGCCGCCGCAGACGATGCGGTAATCGTTACCACCCCGGAGCCCACAGCCATTACCGATGCCTACGGGATCATCAAGATCATCGCTACAGAGATCGACAGCCTGAACATGGGGCTCAAGCTCGTGGTTAACCGGGTCAAGAGCTATGCCGAGGCCCGGAAGGTGGCAGACCGTATGACCAGCATCGCCGGACAGTTCCTGAACCTGAAGGTGGAATACCTGGGCTGTATCTTTGACGATCCCACGGTTTCCCAAGCAGTGTTGCGCCAGAAACCCTTTATGGTAATCGATCCCAAGTGTAAGGCTTCCCAGTGCGTGCAGCACATTGTGGGACGCATGGAAAAAAGCGAGGCCCGGGAGAGTGGGGGCTTTTCCGGCATGATGAAGCGGCTCTTTAGCCGGTCCCAGGAGTAGATTCCGGTGAACCTGAAGTTGAGCGCTGTTCTGGGTGCGGGGGCCCTGGTCTTATCCCTTTTCATCGGCCTTGTAAGCGGAGTGGGGATCTTTGCCCTCTGGCGGGCTCTGTTTTTTGGGGCGGTCTTCTTTGGCCTGGCCTCCCTGGCCTGGCTCTTGATTAAGCGATTCCTTCCAGAGATGCTTGAGGGGCCCCCTGCCGGGTCAGGATCCTGGGTGGATATTTCCGTGGAAGATTCCCCGGTGACGGACCTTAGCGGGGGCGTTTTTGGTGACCCCTTGAACGAGGTTCCAGAAGACGGGACAGTGAGCCTTACTGGGGATACAGAGGAGAGCCCTCCGAGGGAAAAAACAGAAAATAATTCCGGAGAGGCCGGCGAGGGACTGGACCAAAGCGGAGAAATAGGCTATATTGTTCAGAAGCCTTTGGCCGGTAACTTGTCCCCGGCAGATGGGCTGCCGGCTGCGGAGGACTTTGTGCCGATGAGCTTCGGTGGAGTCTCTTCCGGGGTGGACATCAAGCCAGGGGCGCGGTCCGGCGAAAAGGCAGCGGAATTGGTAGAAGAATATCAGCCACAGCAGTTGGCTCAGGCTGTACAGACGATCATTAAACGCGAAGGGTAAATTATGGGGAATGTCCTTGGGAATAATCCGGCGGATTGTTCCACGGAACGACAGACGGAAGGGCGGACCGAAGAAGAACTTTGGGTGGAATATCGCCAGACCCGGAATCCCAAGCTGCGGGACGGCTTTATCATGCAGTACGCGCCGCTGGTGAAGTATGTTGCCGGGAAACTTGCCGTCGGTAAACCCCCCAATGTGGAATTCGACGACCTCGTGGGCTTCGGCGTTTTCGGGCTGATTGATGCCATCGACAAATTCGATCCAGAAAAGAACGTCAAATTTAAGACTTATGCGGTGACCCGTATCCGGGGAGCAATCTATGACGAACTGCGGGCCATTGACTGGGTACCCCGCTCGGTGCGCCAGAAGAGCCGGGAAGTGGAGTCGGCGGTGGGTTCCCTGGAGGCCCAGCTCGGTAGGACCGCCACGGACCAGGAAATTGCTGAATCCATGGGTATGAGCGAGGACGAGTATTTCCGGACTTTGATGAAGATCGCCGCTACCTCCATCATCTCTATTAACGATGTCTGGTTCTCCGGTGATGATAATGACCGGACTTCCATCGGCGACAGTATCGAATCCCCGGCAAGGCTCAATCCTGATGTGATTGTCGAACGGGAGGAGATGCGGAATGTCATCATCAATGCAATCAACGAGCTGCCGCCCAAGGAAAAAATGGTGTTGGTCCTCTACTATTACGAAGACGCGACCCTTAAAGAAATCGGCCAGGTTCTGCATGTTACCGAATCCCGGGTTTCCCAGCTCCATACCAGAGCGATTCTCCGGCTGCGGGCCAAGCTGACCAATGTCAGGAAGGGCATTGTGTAATGATTGATTTTGCCCTGCTTCAACAGAGAATGAAAGAAAGGTTGGAAGAGGACAGGACCATTAAAATCGTGGAAGTCGTAGGGTCCAGCTTGGAAGCGGCTGCGGCCCAGGCCGCAGCCCTGCTTAACCTGCCGGTCCGCCGGCTTGAATACGAGGTTGCCGAAAAGGGTTCCTCGGGCTTTATGGGTGTGGGGAATAAGAACTGGAAGATCCGGGCCTATGAACGGCTTGTCGCCAAGCCGGAATCCGCAGAGGCTGCGGAGGAGGCGATAGTCGAGGAACTAGGTTTGGCCGTAGATACGGCCCCCAAGATCGTGGACGCCGATGGCACGGTCTTTATCCGGCTGAAACCAGCCGGGGTCTTCCTTAAAGTAACGGCCCCCACGGGATCGGGATCAAGGGCCACCGAAGTCCAGGCCCATACGGCCCTGAGCGCCCGGTCCCTAAAGAATATCGATACGGCCATGGTCACCCGGACCGTAAAGGCGGCTGCGGGCGAATATGTGCTCGTGGGCAGCTTTGAGCATAATGCGGTCAATGACGTCTCGGTGGCGGTGGGTATTACCGCCGGGGATATGGAAGCCCGTATTACCATGATGGCCCCGGGGCTTGGCGGCTGCGACATTTCAGAGGAAGGCTTGGCGGATATCCTCCGGGGCAATCAGGTGGTCTACGGCATTAAAGAGGATGTTCTTCGGGACATTATCGACCGGCCGATGTACAAGGAAAGTATCCTTGTGGCCGAGGGAACTCCGCCCGAGGACGGCCGGGATGCTTATATTCAGTACGATTTCGAGACCGATCCCTCCCAGATGCGTATGCGGGAATCGTCCGACGGCCGGGTGGATTTCAAAGAAATGAATACCATCCAAAATGTCGTGGAGGGACAGCCCCTGGCCAGGAAGATCCCCGCCGAAAACGGTAAATCCGGTTCTACGGTGACCGGCAAGATGCTTCCAGCCAAAAACGGCAAGGATATTCTCCTGCCCCTAGGGAATAATGTCCGGGCGGGGGACGACGGGGTAACTATTCTGGCAGAGCTCAATGGCCAGGTGGTCTTCTCGGCAGGGAAGATCAATGTGGAACCGGTCTATGTTGTCAGCGGTAACGTGAACGTTACTACGGGGAACATCATCTTCCTGGGTACGGTGATTATCAACGGCAATGTGGAGGACGGGCTCACGGTCAAGGCCGAGGGGAATATTGAGGTCAAAGGTACCGTGGAAAAGGCGGAACTGGATGCCGAGGGGGATATCATCGTCCACCAGGGAATCCAGGGAAAGAACGGCGGTATAGTTCGGTCGGGGAAGAACGTTTTTGCCCGGTTTATCGAGAACTGTAGCATCGAATCCGGCGATTCGGTAATCGTTTCCGATGGGATTGTCAACTCCAATGTGGATGCCTTTAAGCGCATTATCTGTAACGGCAAGCGGGCCCATATCGTTGGGGGCCGGCTCCGGGCCACTGAGGAAATCAACGCCAAATCTATCGGCAGCCCCGAGGGAGGCACAGAGACCATCTGCGAAGTTGGCTTTGACCCCAAGAGCAAGGAGCAGCTTGAACTACTAGCGGCCAACAGGACGGCGGCGACGGAGGAATTGGCGCAGTTGCAACTCAACCTCCAGACACTGATTAATATCAAAAAGCAGCGGAAATCCCTGCCGGAGGATAAGGAAAGCCAGCTCAATGATTTGATGGAGCGCCGGAAGGAGCTGACCGAGGCCCTGAAGCGTGATAAAGAGGAATGGGACCGGATACAGGAATTCCTCAATAGTCTTAAGGCCGTGGGGCGGGTATCGGCCTCCCAGAAGCTTTATCCGGGGACCCGGATTATTATCCGGGAGTTGGAGGAACAGGTACGGGACGAGTGTAAGGCGGTGACCTTTGTCGTGCAAGACGGGTTGCTACGGGCAACGCATTATGAGGAGCCCAAAATAAAAGCACCCGGGGCGCCCGATGGCAATTCAGCCCATTGATTTGCAAACGCTCTTTACCCAGATTGATAAGATCGGGAAGGAGCAGAGCCTCCAGAAGGAGGGTGTGCAGATCCAGGCCGCCCTCCAGGGCATGCAGATTCAGAAAAAGACCGAAGAACGGGCCCGTTCGGTGAACGAAACCCAGGACACGGGCCAGGGTTCAGAGGGGGTAAAGGACCGGGGCCCCCGGGGCAGGGGAGGGGGCGCCCCTTCCAAAGACAATACTGAGGGTTCGGACAAAGAGGGCGAGGAATGGGAGGACCCTGCGGTGATATGGGAGTCCTATCTGGGTAAGAACGTGGACCTTAGCGGCTGAGAGTTAAGGCTACGGTTATGGAGAGGGGCGTTGAGATGACCCTGGCGGTGATTTTTGCGGTGGCGAACCTGGCGCTCTGGGCCTTTTCGTTTATCTTCTTTCTGGCTTATATCAAGCGGAAGACCAGTAAAGAAAATGTTTTGGCGGAACTACAGGACGAGATTGATAAAATGAAGGCCGATATTGATTTCCATACCGACCGTGATAGCAGCCTGGTGGAAGACCGGGTGAAGAACCTCAAGACTTTTCTGGAAGACACGGATAAGCGGATTAACCTATTGTTCCGGGAAACAGACCGGCAGCGTTCCCAGGAACGAACCTACGCCGCCCTGGGCCGGCAGTCCTCTCATACGGTTCGGGCCGCTGCTCCCGGTCTGGAGACCGGCTCCGGCGGGCCGTTCCCTGGGGAGACAGGGCAGGTCCCGGAAGACGGCCCCCAGGGGATTTTCCCGGGTATCGTAGGGGCTGCGGAACCCATCAGCCCCAAGCCGCTGCCCCTGGCGGAGCAGGTGGCTGGTTTGTACCGGGCGGGCTTTTCCCCGAAGCTCATCGCGGACCGGCTGGGGGTGACCCAGGCCGAGGTGGACCTAGCGGTGGCCCTGCTCGAAAGCCGGGGGAGCTCAAAAGCTTGAAGTTTTTGGAGGGGGTTACGCCCCCTATAGTTAGATTTAACGTGAGGGAATGCGGGGTATTGACATTTTTTTTCGGATTCTGTATAAAACAATACACGCCGTTGTAGCTCAGTCGGTAGAGCAAAGGACTGAAAATCCTTGTGTCGAGGGTTCGATTCCCTCTGACGGCAGTCGAAGCGTATACGAGGAAAAGTTACCAAGAGCGTGGAAGCCGGAGGGCTATTCCAGGCGGAATTTCAGAAAATCAAAACTACCGCTTCCCCGAAAGCTGAAGTACAGAGCTGTTTTCCCGGTCTCGAGCGCGATGGGGGCGGAAAATTCCTGCCAGTCCCTCCCCTGGGGCGCAATACAGAGATTCGCGGCGGCTTTTCCTTCCGGTAAGGCCGATACTTGTACCAGCCCTTTCGCATCCCCCCGGACCGTGATCGTGATCGATGCCGCGTCTTGTATCTGGAAATACTTAAAACCCGCCACCGCGCCCTGCCTGAAATTGGCAATGTGCTGATTCGGCCCATCTTCGCGGTCGCCTCCGTCCTGGGTCATATAGGGGCGGCCTTCGGGGAGGAGCCGCCGGTTATGGGGATAGAACATCAAGTCGCCGGGAAGATAGAGATTGCAGGCAATCCGGGCCTCGTACTCGCCATGCCCCGCCAGGGCCCCGCCGTTAAGTCCAGAGCTCGTCATTTCCACCTGGGGGATGGAACCGTCCGCCCTAAAGCTGATTGGCTCGGCGCAGGCCTGCCGCGAAAACTGATGCAGGTTGGTCTGGCGGTGGTAGAACACGTACCATTGGCCCTGTATTTCCACGATACTGCCGTGATTGTTGCCGGTATAATATAAAGCGTCTTCGGCGCGTCTTCCCTTAAGGAAAATATCGCCATTGCTGATGATAACGCCGCCGTAGCAAAACCCCCCATCGGGCCGGCCGCTAACCGCGTAACAAAGTTCGTGTCCGTTGATAGATGAATAGATAAAGTAATACTTCCCCTGTACCTTGCGCAGGGAGCTGGCCTCAAAAAACTCATGGCCCTCAAAACCGCTTCCACCGGCCTCTCCCGCGCGGCGAAAGATCAGTTCCGGCCCCCGCTTTACGGTCAGCATATCCTGCTCAAGTTCCATAAGATAGGCGCCCTTATGGTAGCGGCCCCGGGAGTCGTCTTGACCAGCCGGAGGTTTCCGGGGAGCGATCCCCGAATAGAGATAGACCCGGCCATCATCATCAACCAGCACACCGGGATCGAACTGGCAAAATTCCCGGGAATCGCCGGGCAGTTCGCCAATAACCCCGCCGTCCGGGTAGTGTACCGCGCCGTAGTATTCGTAGCGCCCTGCGGGGCTGTCGCAGACCGCCACCGACATGACGCTGAGCCCGTTCACCGCATAATAGAGATAATAGCGCCCGTCCGGCCCTTTTTGTAGATCCGGCGCAAAGAGGCAGCGCTTTCCATCCCTGTTCCCGGGGTCCTGATCCTTTTTGTAGATGAGCCCTTCGTAACGCCAGTTGCCCGGATCGTCCACGGGGGCCGACCAGCAGACATAATCGTTCATGCAGTATTCGGTTCCGTTAAAACAATCGTGGGAACCGTAGACATAGACCCGGTTATCAAACACATAGGGTTCCCCGTCGGGGATGTACTCGTAGCTGGGCAAAAAGGGGTTAAAGGCTTGTTTCTTCATAGATTGCTCCTCCATACTTCCGTTTTTCCTCTTCAAGGTCAAGCCCCTGAACGCCGCTCCAGCTTCCGCAGTTAAAGCTGGACGGCGTTCCCCTGTTTTTTCGGGATTTTTCTTATTTTTTTCAAGATTTTGATGTTTTTTTCGCAAACAGCTTGACATTATTATCAGGAAGGTATATACTTACGCCATGCTGAAGGCAAAAAGATTTGAACAAGACAGCGTAATCCCGGCCCTACAGGGCCCGGCCCCTCTGGGGCCAGCCACTATAGTCCAGTTTGCGCCTGCAAACTGGACCGCCAGCCTACCGGAGGGCGCGCCCCCCCCCCCCCCCGGGAGAGGGCGC
>JAITON010000185.1 GCA_031289935.1 Treponema sp. | reverse complement strand
GCGGAGGCCGTGGGGAGACGTGTACCAGCCCAGGGTGTTGAGCTCTTCCATGGTTTCGACCGTCCTAAAGTCGATATGCATGGTCTCCTCCCAGGCCGGGTCCGATAGATCGGGATAGGTATAGGCGGCAATGTCCAGGCTTCTGCCCGTCTCGCAGCCTGCCTGGAGCAAGGCCGCGCCCGTAAGCGCCAGGCCGATACGCGCCGCCCTGCCAAAAATCGTCATATTATTAGCCCTCATGCAAGGCCTCCTTAAGGTTATGATAGCATGGCGCCGGCCCGGCGGCTAGCCCCGGCGGCTGTTTGACAACAGCGGTCTTGCCTGCAACTTTTGGGGGAGTCCAGGGTCTAATTTACTCAGGAGGTTTTACGATATGAGTTTAGCGTATACGATGCCCTGGAAGTTTTTAGACGAGTACCGGGGCAAGGTTTTTCAGGGGACCTGGCCTACCCTGCCGGAGATGTTCCGGATCACCGTATCACGGTTCGGGAGCCGGTCCTGCTTTACGATTTACGAGCCAAGCCGCATCAGCCTGAACTACGATGAGGCCCTGAAGCTGGTGGAGGCCGTTGCGCGCTGGCTCCACAGCAAGGGGATCCGCAAGGACGACAAGGTGGCCTTAACCGGCAAAAACGCGCCGGAATGGGCTGTGGCCTATCTGGGCATCCTCTTTGCAGGGGCCGTGGTGGTGCCTATCGACGCCCAGCTCAAGGCAGAGGAAACGGACCTGCTGATCAAGACTGCCAAGGCCCGGATCCTCTTTGCGGACGAGGACAAGCACGACCGCTATGTGCAGAATCCCGGCGCCCTGGAGGCGGTCATCTCCCTCAAAAAGGGGCTGGGAACCTATATCTACGATCTGGACGGGCCTGCGGCCGCCATTGAGCGGGCCGGGGAACTGGACCTGGCGGCCATTCTCTTTACTTCGGGCACCACGGGGATACCCAAGGGAGTTATGCTGACCCATCAGAACCTGGTAGCCGACTGCTATCTGTCCCAGGGAGTCCCCCTGGACGTGCTACATACCGATGTGTTCTACGCGCTCCTGCCCCTGCACCACGCCTATACGATGCTGGCGGTGTTTATTGAATCCATTTCCACCGGGGCCGAGGTGGTCTTCGGCAAGCGGATGGTGACCAAGCAGATCCTTAAGGACCTTAAGGAGGCGAAAATCACCATGCTCCTGGCGGTGCCCTTGCTCTTCAACAAGGTGCTGGCGGGAGTTATCAAGGGCCTCAAGGAAAAGGGCCCCCTTGTCTACGGCCTGATGTCGGCTTTGATGGGGCTTTCGGGTTTTATCAAAAAGGTTTTTAAGGTTAATCCCGGCAAAAAGATGTTCGGCTTTGTGCTGGACAAGGCGAGCCTCACGACTCTGCGGAACTGTATCTGCGGCGGCGGGCCCCTGGCGCCCAGCGTGTTCAGGAAGTACAACCAGTTGGGCATCGACTTTGTCCAGGGCTACGGCCTTACGGAGACGAGCCCCATCATTGCCTTAAACCCGGTAGAGCACTACAAGGAAACCAGCGTGGGCAAGGTTATCCCCCAGGTGGACATGAAGGTCCTGAACCCGGACGAACGGGGCGTGGGGGAGATCGTCGTCAAGGGCCCCGTGGTGATGAAGGGTTACTTCGAGATGCCCGAGGAGACCGCTGCGGCCTTTACCCCCGACGGCTACCTCAAGACCGGGGACCTGGGCTACCTGGACAGTGAAAACTACCTCTACCTCACCGGCCGGGCCAAGAACGTGATCGTTACCGACGGGGGCAAGAATGTCTACCCCGAAGAGATCGAGAACGAGTTCCAGCTTTTTGATGAGATCGACCAGATTCTGGTCCGGGGCTATGTGCTGGATAAGCGAACCAAGGCGGAGCGGATTGAAGCCCTGGTCTACCCCACGCCTGAGGCTTTTACGGGCCAAGAGGCGGCGGCCATCAAGGCCCGAATCGACGCCATCATTTCCGAGGTGAACCAGCGGCTTCTGCCCTACCAGCGGATTGAACGGAGCACTATCCTGGGTACGCCCATGGAGATGACAACGACGAAGAAGATTAAGCGGGATAGCGTGTAGTGGGCCCTGAGCAGCCGAACCTGGGGTGTATCCTTGAGACGATCCGCCGGGAAATTGCGGACTCGAATGTCCGCTTCGTGTTCCCCTCGGAGATTGCCGCCGGACTCTGGGCACAGAAGACCTGCGTCCTGGGCCTGGCCCGTTCGGTGGCGGTGAACCGTTTTCTGGCTTGGGATCGTTTCAAGGAGGAGGCCGTCCGGGCGGAGTCCCAGGAAAAGGAACCCGTGTCCAAGGCGGTACGGAAGCTCTTTGCGGAAAATCTCCTGGAACGGAATGTAAAGGAGGGGCTTTTCCAAGCCCTGGTTCTGCCGGAATTCGCAGACCAGGGGAGTGTCTTTGCCCCCCAGATCGCCGCTATGCTGCCCGCCCTCAGAGCCCTGGGGGAAAGAAGGACCCTAGCCGGGCCGGGCTATCAGAGCGATGACGAGGACCAGGACTTTGCCCTGCTGGAGCGGGAGTATGGGGCCTTCCTCGACCGGCACCGGCTCTTTGAACCGGCCTGGGAGCGGCCGCCCCTCAAGGACCGGGAACACCGTTACTATATCTTTTTCCCCGAGGCCATTGATGACTTTGCCGAGTACGAGGCCACCCTGATCGCTGAGGCGGAAACAATTCACATCATGAAGGTCGATACGGCCGGGAGCCCTCCCCCGTTCCGCCGCTTTGGCTCCTCCTCTGAGGAGATTCGCGTTGCGGCGCTGGAACTAAGGCGGCTCCACGATGAGGAAGGCATCCCCTTTACGGATATGGCAATCAGCGTGCCGGGTCTGGAAGACCTGGAGCCCTATCTTCTTCGGGAACTGACCCTCTACGATATTCCGGTCAGACGGCGCTCCGGGCGGCCCCTGGCGGAACAGGGCGCGGGACGGCTCTTTAGCCTGATCCAAACCTGCGTACAGCAGAACTTTTCCTTTGCGGCCCTTAAGTCCTTGATCCTGAATGACCGTATCCCCTGGCGATATCCAGAACTGAACCGGCGGCTTATAGACTTTGGTATCGGCCATAACTGCGTCTCGGCCTACCGGGAAGGGGGGGAGCTCAAGGATATTTGGCGGGAGGCTTTCCGGGGGGCGGGTCCTGAAACGGCAACACTGCACCGCTACTACGAGGGGCTCTCCCGGGCCCTGCGGAGGATGAGCGGGGCCGGGGACTTCGAGGCTATCCGCCGGGGCTACTTCGCCTTCCGGGGCCCCTCCTGGGAGAAGGCCGGCGATCATAGTACTGCCGGGACCACCGCCCCGGGCTATCCCGGTGAATTCCGCTCCTTCCTATCCCGGGACCGCTTGAGCGATGAAGGTGACGCCGTGCTGGCCCGTTGCGTGGAGGAATTATCGGCCTTGATCCGCCTAAAGGAAGACTTTCCCGATCTGGCCGTCCGCTCGCCCTTCGGCTTTTATCTTTCAACCTTAAAGGAAATCCAGTACGTGCCCGCAGGACAGAAGCCGGGACTCAACCTCTTCCCTTATAGGACCGCCGCCGCAGCTCCCTTTAGCTGCCACTTTGTACTGAACGCATCCCAAAGCGCGGCCACGGTACTCTACGAGCCCCTGTCCTTCCTTGGCCAGGATAAGCGCCGGGCCCTGGGTCTGGCGGACACCGATGCTTCGGGGGCTTTTTTCAGGCTCTACGGTTCCATAGACCGGGACGGAAGGACCGGTCCGGCAGAGATAAGCGCCGCTGACGAAACCTATTCTGGTTGGACCATCCCCCACAGCTTTTTCGCCGGGCAAGGGGACACTAAAACGGTGGACGGCGGCACTCTCGATCCCTTTGCCCTTGAACGGAACTGGTGGGCGTATCGGCAGGACGGGGCCGGGAGAGATACTGCGGCGGCCTTCCCCATGCGGATATACCCGGTACAACGGACGGGCTTTGACAACTGGTATTTCCCCCTCGCCGAGAAACGGGCCGGGGAATATAACCTCTTCGCGGGGGCCTTCCCCCGGGCAATGCCTGCCTTCGAGCTGTAGAACCGGATCATGAGTGAAAAACAGCGGCATCTTTCCCTGGCGGGAGAGCCCCTGGTACGAGTCTCCGCCACAGACCTGAACGCTTTTTTTGGCTGTTCCCTGCTTTGGTTCTTCAAGAAAATCCTGGGGCTCAAGGGCTTCTCCTTGGAAGCGAAACTGCTGGACGATACCTTTATGGGCAATCTCTATCACGGGATACTGGAGGCGCTCTTTACGCGGATTCGCGGGGAAGATACCCGGTTTATTCCCGGCCGTCTACCTGAATACCGGCAATGGGCGTCCAAATGCACGGCGGAGGCCGCCGCCAATTTCCGGGTCTTTCAGAGCCCCCTGGCTTCTCCCCTGCTCATGTCCCAGAGTACGGTTATCAGTAAAAAAATCTGCGCCCTCCTGGAGACCGAGGAGGAGAAGTTCGCCGGATACACGGTGGGCGCCTTGGAACAGGAGTTTGACCTGGTCGAGGATGGCATGTTCATCAACGGGAGGTTTGACAGAATTTCTATCTCCCCCGATGACGATGCGGTTATCATTGACTACAAATTCTACCATATTCCCAGTCAAAATGAGTGCCGCCATACCGAAGGCGCCCCCCTGGAGGATTTCCAGATGGCTCTCTACATCAAACTCTACGAGGCGAGTAAGGGTATATCCATTGGTAACGGTTACTTTATCAGTATTCTTAAGAATGACATGACTACGGTCCTGAAGCAGGACAAGAAGATCGAAGGCAGCGCACGGGAGCAGTACCAGTCTACGCTGGATGCCCTGGAAGCATTCACCCGGGACTTTCGGGACTCGGTAGAGTCCCTGAATTTTGCGCCGGGAGAGATCCCCTACAAGCAATGCGTGCGCTGTGATTACCGGCCCGTCTGCCGCAGTACCTATAACCTCAACAGAAATACTGTTGCCGGGGAGGCAGTCCATGCCGGTTGACACTATCCTTGCGGAACTTGACCCGGACCAGTACAGGGCCGCCACTACGCAGGTTAACACGGTGGTCGCCGCAGGCGCGGGCTCTGGAAAGACCAGGGTACTGGCCGCCCGTTACGCCTGGCTCGTGATGCATAAACATTATCCTGTGGAAAGTATTCTCGCCCTGACCTTCACCAACAAGGCCGTGAGCGAGATGTACAGTCGCATTTACAGCCTCCTGGCGGTAGAACGGGAGGACCCTTGGGCGGCAAAGGCGGTGGAACAGTTCCATCGCGCCAGGATTTCTACCCTGGACTCATTCTGTGCTGCCGTGGCCAGGAGCGCCGCCCGGTATTACGGCATCGGAGCGGACTTTAAGAGCGACAACGAAGCAGTGCGGGAAATGGTGCTGGACGCCGCCTTGCCCTTTGTACTAAACCACCGGGACAATCCGGCCCTGCAATTCCTGATGGCGGAACAGAAAATCAAGACCGTAGCCGAGGAGCTTTTTGCGGAAGCGGTGCTGCGCTACAGTCCCATCAGCAAGCCTCTGGACTTTAGGTGTTTTATGGAGCTCCAGGGCCGCGAAATTCTCGCGGTCTGGGAACGGGGCCTTGAAAATACGGCCGCTTGTATTGCTGCCATTCAAGAGACCGTGGCCGGGCTTGCCGGCACCGGCGACAATTTGTGCGCCGCCCTTCTGGCGGCTATGGGGCCCCGGGAAAGCATACCAGAGCCGCCGGAAATAGCTCCCCTGCTTGAGACGGCGGGGTTGTTGGCCGGCAGAGGAAAAGACGATAATGCTACTACCGCTAATTGTTCTACAGAAAAACTTACGGCGCTCAGACACAGTATTACTGCCTGGTTTATCTGGCTCTGGGGGATCGTCTCTATCAACCTCAGACTGGGGAGTAAGACCAGCGCCGCCCCTATCCGGGAGAAAATAAGGGAGCTAAAGGACCTGCACTATAAACAGCTTGAAGGGGCCGCCAATTTGGCCCTCCAGGCTGATATCATCGCCGGAATTTTCCCCCTGGTCGACGAGTTCCAGAAGCTCTGTGCCAGGCAGAAACGGGAGGCGGGCATCCTGACCTTCCAGGATATCGCCTGCCTGGCCGTGGACGCCCTGCGGGATCATCCGGAAATTCGCCGGACCTACAAGCAGGAACTCCAGGCCATTATGATTGACGAGTTCCAGGATAACAATATCCTCCAGCGGGACCTGATATTTTTACTGGCTGAACAAGAGGAGCGGAACGAGACCGGGAACCCCATTCCGGAGAAGGAGCTTTCCACAGCCAAGCTCTTTTTTGTAGGCGACGAAAAACAGTCCATCTACCGTTTCCGGGGAGCCGATGTGTCGGTATTTCGGGGTCTGGCGGATATCTTCGGCCAGGGGTTGGGTGTCAATCTGGCCCTGCGCTACAATTACCGCTCAAGCCCCGGCCTCATTACCGCCTTTAACTGTATCTTCGGCGGCGGCACGGGCGATGTACCCGGCGTCTTTCCGCCTGACGGAGCCCCGGTAGAGCCCTTCGAAGCGCGCTATATCCCTGCTCTGGCCCCCGGGGAAGCGGGCGATAGTAATGCGGTCAACAGCAATACTGTGGATCCGCCGGTTTATTTTTGCTTTCTGGATCAGGGCCGGATTGATCAGAACGACCCCCGGGCTCTTTCGGCCCCGGAACTTGAGGCGGCTTTTATCGCCGGAGAAATCCAAAGGCTCGTGAAATCGGGCTTTCTGATACGCTGCCGGGAGCAGGGGGAGGAGCATACCCGGCCCTGCGGATACGGGGATTTTGCAATACTCCAGCGCAGCTATACCCATCAGCAAAAACTGGAAAAACAGCTCACCGCCCTTGGTATTCCTTATACGGCGGCCCGTCCGGCAGCGCTTTTTAGCGATGCACCCATCAACGATCTCTATCACTACCTCCGCCTCCTAGCCTATCCCGAAGACCATATCGCCTATGCGGCGGTGCTCCGCTCCCCTTTTGTGCGGCTTAGCGACATTTCCCTGGTGGCCTGTCTCCTGGGGAGTTCCGGCGCCATGCCCTTTGAGGAATCCGTAGAAACGCTGCTACCCGGTGAAGAGCGGGGCCGCTACCGCCGGGCACGGGAGCGGTATCAGATTCTGTCCGCCGAGGCGGCGGAGCTCACGACAGCGGAACTGATTACCCGGCTCTGGTACCGCGAGGGCTACCGTTACGAGACCCTCTGGTCGGAAGCAGCCCAGAGCTTCGCCCCCCTCTTTGAACTCTTTTTCGAGATGGCCCGGAAAGCCGATAGCCGGGGCAAGACCCTGACCGGCTTCCTGGACTATCTGGAGGATCTGATGAACCGGGATGAGCGGCTGGATGATCTTTCCGTCCCATCCGAAAGCCCGGGCGGCGTCAAGCTCATGTCCATCCACGCATGCAAGGGCCTGGAATTTCCCATCGTATTTGTGTATAACTGCGCCGCCTCGGGCGGTAATACTGGCAGCACAAAAACTGTGGCTTTTAGCGAGCTGTGGGGAATCACCATCAAACTGCCCCGAACCGATGAACTCCCGGCCAACGGGAGCGGGAGCGGTAACTTTTTTTTCAAGCTCCAGGAAGAAGAAGAAAAGCGAAAAAAGGAAGCGGAGCTCAGACGGCTCCTCTATGTCGCCATGACCCGGGCGGAAAACCTCCTCTATATTACCACATCTCTGGAGGGGCGGACCCAAAAAGAACAGCAGACCGCAGGCGATGAAGACACCGCCTATACCGATGCCTTTATCCTGAAGCGGCTGGAGGAGCTCTGCCAGAAGGAGCGGAAGAACAATGACCGTTTTATCGACTTCCTCCTCCCGGTAATTATCCCCCGTGCTGGGACACCTCGGCGCGGGGAGTCCTGCCCCTATGCCATCCGGCATATTCCCGCCGGGATTCCCGCCGCCCCGCTTCGTTTGACCCTGGGCAAGGCCACCGCCCGGAGCTGCTACGAGGACGCGAGTCTGGTCGAGACCCCGGAACCGCTCCCCCCCACCGTTGCCGCCAGCACATGCGACCCGGCAGAGCCGGGCCCTGACACATTGGACACGGGCCAGGACAGCCGCCCGGACCCGGCGGAGGATAGCATCGACAGTATCCTGGTAAAAGCCGGTCTTGATGCCGCCGGCTTCGGTACCCTGGCGCACAGCTACATCGAGGCCCGGTTCAAGGGTGACGAGGTCCATATCCCTCACCGGATACAGGCCCAGCTCGCGGACCGGGAAGGGGCCCAGGACGCGGTCAAGGCCGCCGCAGAAGCCCTGGCGGACCGTTTCTTCCAATCCGAACTGGGGGCCCTGAGCCTGGGAGCAGACTGGCGGGAGAGTGAATTCCCCCTCATCACCCGGATGGAGGGGCTCCTCATAACCGGGCAGATCGACCTGCTCTTTGAGGAGAGGGGGACCATCCATGTGGTGGACTTTAAGACCGACCGTCTCGTCAAAGCGGAGCAGCACCAGGCCCAGCTTGCCGTCTACCGGCAGGCCGCAAAAGACCTCTTTGGCGGGGATGGCCACAAACCAGTCCGTTCCTGGCTCTTCTACCTCCGCCAGGGCCGGGCCCTGGAGATGGGCTGTTAACCGCGCTTCCTTAAGAAAACGGAAAATGCCCTTGACATACATGTACCGTTCTTCTAAACTGATTCCTACGATGCGTGAGCAAGGGGGACGCACCACTGGACTTTCCCCTATAATATGGCGGAGAGCTTCTGCGTCTCCCTGAACCTCTGCGTGTGGCACTTTTAGCAACAAACAAAAGAAGGTATACATTGTCAGTAAAAAGTAACATCGAAAGTTTTATGTCAGGTTTTTTGTCGGCAAACATATCCAAATGGAACCGTTTGTTTTTATTAGAAATAAGTGCAAAAATACGGTTGAGACAAAGGAAACTGTTACGGCTTGATATACACCTTGCCGATCATTGCAATTTGAATTGTAAAGGCTGCGAACATCTATCCCCCCTGGCGGAAGAAAAATTCCTTGCCATTGAAACATTTGAACGGGATTGTAAACGTATAACAGCATTAACCGGAGGGCACATAGAAGAAATATCCTTATTGGGAGGAGAGCCGCTATTGCATCCGCGTATTATTGATATTATTGAGATAGCGAGAAAATATTTCCCGGTAGGAAGAATCCAAATAGCGACAAACGGTATACTACTGCTTAAACAGTCAGAATTATTTTGGGAAACATTGAACAAGAATAATATCAGACTTAATATTACCGTATATCCAATCAAGATAGATCATACTGAGATATACCGGCTGTCGAAGAAGCATAAAGTAGAAATAGTATATTGGGGTAATTTGAAGCAGATGAAGAAAGTATGGGAAAAGATGCCCATAGACATACAAGGCAAACAGGATAGTCAGAAAAGTTTTAAGTTGTGTTATGCTGCGAATCATTGTTTTCAATTAGTTGACGGGAAAATATACCCCTGTTTTAGGGTGGCCTATATACATTATTTCAATAAAAAGTTTGGTATAAACCTGGAGGTTGGAGAAAATGATTATATTGATCTATATAAGGCACAAACGATAGAAAAAATATTAAAATTTTTATGTAAAGCGGTTCCCTTTTGCCGGTATTGTAATATGGAAAGAGCAGTATATAAAGAGTGGGCTGTTTCAAAGAAAGAAATAGATGAATGGACAGAATAATTCCCTAGGGAGAGCGTTGATTAACTTGACGCCGGCATGTATGCCGCAATCAGCGCTTCCTTAGAAGAGGCGGTTCAAAACGGGGCTGGGGACCTGAACTCCAGGACCTGTCCCCCGGATCGCCCTCCTGCCGGGTGGCGAAAGACTAAGGTTTCGGCATGCAAGGCCAGCCGCCCCTGGGGATCGATCGAGGCGCCGTACCTCGAATCGCCGGCTACGGGGCAGCCCAGCCAGGCAAGGTGGGCTCGTATCTGGTTTCGGCGGCCGGTCTCAAGTTCTAGTTCCAGCCGGGAATAGCCGCCCGAGTATCCCAGGAGCCGCCACCAGGTCCGGGCAGGTGTGCCGCCGGTAGAGACTCTGACATGGCCGCCCCGATCAGTTCCCAGGGGCGCGTCAATAAGGCTCCAGCCCCCGGTACCAGCCGCAGGGAGCGTCCCGGCCTGGCCACGCAAGTCCCCCTCGGTCAGCGCAATATAACGCCGCCCGGTCACGAGATCGGTCCAATGGTCCATCAAGGTACGTTTAATCCGTTCCGATTTGGCAAAGAGTAACAGCCCGGAAGTTTCCCGGTCCAAACGGTGGACCACGGCAGGGCGGCGCTTTTCTCCCTTTTTGCGGAGATACTCGGCCAGGGCCCAGTAGGCGGTCCGATCCCGCTCCGAGCCGGCGGCAATGGAAAGGAGCCCTGCGGGCTTATCCACCACGATGATGTCCCGGTCCTCGTAGAGCAGGCTTAAGCCCCAGCCGATACGGCGGGGAAAGGCATCGCGGTGAGGGGCCATCGCTACTTCCCTAGCGGCGCTTTTCCAGCAAGGCCGCTACGATTTCCGCAAAGCCCTCGCCACATTGCCGGGAAGCCACGTAAGCGGGGTAGTATCTGATGCGCCCCTCGTAGCGGCGGATATTGGCCACGGCTGCGGCCAGGGGAAAGCGGGCAAAAAGGGGCTCGTCGTTGGGGGCGTCCCCGATGTAGAAGACCTCCCGATCCCCAGCCCCGGCTTGCCAGCCAAAGTACCGGGCCAGGAACCATTCGGCCATGGAAAGCTTGTCGTAATGCCCCATCCAAACATTCACATGGATTGATGAAATATTCGCCCGGGCCCCCTCTTCCAGAGCGATCTGCCGGGCCTTTTCCGCCTCTGCATAGCTTAAGACCGGCTCCTCCTCGGCATAGTCCAGAGACATATCGTAGAGCCGGGAAAACTGATCCTTGGCGGGTTTGATTCCCGGCACTTCTACCAGAGCTCGTTCCCGGATCCGCGCTAAGGCGGGATGGGTGTTCCGCACCGCACCGGGGTGGGGTTCCTGCCTCAGAACCCGTCTGCCGCCTGCCAGCGATTCCTCCCAGAAGGCCACCGCGCCACTCTCGGCCAGGATCCCATCCACGGGCCATTCCCGGGCAATGATGTCGCAACGGCCCGCAGCCCGGCCCGTCACGGGAATTATTCGGAGCCCCGCTGCTTTGAGGGTCCAGAGGGCAGCGTAGGCATCGGGCAGCAACTTGGCGTCCGTGGTGATGGTATCGTCAATATCGGTCAGGACATAGCGGATCCCCGCCGCCTCGTCCCTGGTTAGCGCTGCAATCGGCTTCATGGACCCATTATGCCGGGCTGGCCGGCCCTTGTCAAAGGGCTGACGCGGTCTATGTCAGGGAGCTGACGCGGTCTATGTCAGGGGGCTGACGCGGTCTATGTCAGGGGGCTGACGCGGTCTATGTCAGGGAGCTGACGCGGTTGTTGGCCGGGTTTTTCTGAATTCCACAAATTTTACTCTAAGAA
>JAITON010000125.1 GCA_031289935.1 Treponema sp. | reverse complement strand
TCAGGAGGCCGTCCGCGCTGATACTGGTGCCGGTACTGCCGCCGGTAACGGTCCAGGTAACGGTCTGCGGGGGGCTGTTGGTCCCCGTTACCGTGGCGCTGAACTGCTGGCTCGCGCCCCTTACCACCGTGGGCGTTTTGGGGCTCACCGCAACGCCGCTCACCGCAACGCCGGTTACCGTTATCGTGCAGTGCGTTTTATAGCCGCCGTCCTCCGTCGTTGCCTCAATATCCACCACGCCAACGGACATCCCCGTTACCTTGCCGTTGGCATCTACATAGGCAATACCCGGGTTGTATGAGAACCAGGTTTTATTCTGATGGGTCGCGTCGGTGGGGGTCGTGTTCGCGGTCAACTGGTAGGTATCGCCTATCCCCATCGTATGTGCGCTCACGGTCATCGTTACGCCGGTTACCGGTTTCGCGTAGGTTGTTACCGTTACCGTGCAGGCCGCCGTCTTGTTGCCGTCCACCGTCCGCACCTCAATAATCGCCGTACCGGCGGCCATACCCCTTACCGTGCCGTTGTTGGCATCTACATAGGCGACGGCTGCGTTGCTTGAGGACCAGCTGAGGCCCTTGTTGCTCGCGTTCACAGGGGCCACGACCGCCGTAAGGACCGTAGTAGCGCCCACCGCCACCGTAGCCGTGCTGTTCAGCGTAACGCCCGTTACCGGTATGGTAACGCCTACCTCCACCATGCCGAACACGCTGGTGTCCACCGTGGAGGTCGCCGTAACCATCAGCTTGCCCGCCGTTTCGGCGGCGGCCACGATCAGGAGGCCGTCCGCGCTCATCATGGTGCCCGCGCCGCCGCCCGTAACGTCCCAGGTAACGTCCTGGGAGGGGCTGCCGGTCCCCGTTACCGTGGCGCTGAACTGCTGGGTTTCGCCCTGGGGCACACTGGCTGTCTTGGGGCTCACCGTAACGAGGCTTACCGTGGCCGGCGAAGCGGTAACGGTTACCGTCAAGCGGTCCGTATAGTTGCCTTCCACCGTCCGCACTTCAATAATCGCCATACCCAGGGCCAGGCCCGTTACCGTGCCGTCGGGGGCTACATAGGCGACGGCTGAGTTGGTGGAAGACCAGGTTACGTTCTGGTTGCTCGCGTTTACGGGGTCAAACGTCTTCGTGAGGGTTATGGAGCCGCCCACCGCCACCGTATCCGCGCCGCTCAGCGTAACGCCCCTTACCGGGATCTGCGGCGCCGTAACGCGTACCGTGGCCTCGCCGGTCTGCTCTGAGTCCTCGCTGGAGGCCGCCGTAACCACCAGGCTTGCCGCCGTTTCATTGAGGGCCACGCTGAGCAGCCCCGCAGGGCTGATCCCGGTGTCCTCATCGTAGTTGCCCGTAACTTTCCAGGTAACGTCCTGGGAGGGGTTGCCGGTCCCCGTTACCGTAGCGTTAAACTGCAGGGTAGCGCCCATGGGCACGTCGACGGGCCCTGGAGGGCTCAGCGTAATGCCGCTTACCATGGCCGGCGGAATAAGAACCGCCGTCGTGTCGTACAGGCCCGGGTCCATCGTGGAAGTAGCCCGTACGACCAGCTTGTCCGCCGTTTCGTTGGCGGCCACACTGAGCAGCCCCCAGGAGCTGATCACGGTTTCTTCCACCCCGTCAACGCTCCAGGTTACCCCCTGCGCCGGGTTGCCCGGCCCCGTTACCGCGGCGTAAAACTGCTGGGTACCGCCCTTGCGCACCGTGACGGGCCCTTCGGGGCTCACCGTGACCATGGGAAGCGCCCCCTGGCTGGAATTTGCCGTGTCTCCTATCGTAACGGCCACCTCGCGGTACTTGCCGGGGTCAAAGCGGGATGTCGCCCGTATCGTCAGGATGTTGGAAGGCTCATGCTCGTAGACCTCCAGGAGGCCGCCGGCGTCAATCGTCGTGAACGTGGGATTCCCGCTGCCCTCCAGGGACCAGAAAACGCCCGTATCGGCGCCATGCTCCGCCAGGACCGTGGCCGTAAATTGCCGGCGGCCCCCCCGGGCCGCCGCCGCCACGCTGGGGCTCAGTTCACCGGAGATCACCCGGGCCTCCATGCAGCTCCAGAGACCCGCCGCCGTAGCCAGAACCAGCGCCGCCAGGGCGGCAAAGTACACCACGCTTTTTTTCATACCCCAACTCCTACTCTATGCTCTTTTCTCTATCCCGCTCATTCAGGCGATCACCCCTTTAGGCGATCACAACGCTCTGGACCGCGCACCAGGGCCCCTTGCTGGACTCCGGGTCTTCACCCTTGCCCACCGAGGGGTTTTCCCAGCGCATGGTAACGTGGAGGCGCATACCCACCTCGGCTTCGGCGAAGTCGTGATGCCAGGGCGTGGCCGTGTCCACTTCGCTGCGCCAGCCCGGGTGTTCGGCGCCCACAGGGGCGCTTTCGGCCAGGGGCAGCACCCAGAGGCGGATTTCCACCCCGTGATACGGGCCCTTGCCCCGGCCCGCGCCCTCGGCGATACGGTAATCGGCCCAGACCGCGTGGCCCTGGGCGTCAACCCGGAGCACGAAGGCGACGTGTTCGGCAGGCTTCGGCTTGGGGCTGTGGGTGCTGTCCTTGGGATGGATGCCCAGGGCCAGCTTCTCCGCGTCGCTCATCTTTTTGTTGAACCGGATGGACGAGTTGGCGAAGCCGCGCATGGCTTCCTTGACCGCTTCCACCGCTTCGTCCTTGTCGAGCCGCTTTTCAGGCGTTTTATCAGCCTGATACCCGGCGCGGGCATCGGTAAAATCCGTGATTTTGCCGAGAACGGCCGTGCAGTCCTCCGGCGCCCAGCCGAAGGCCGTTTGCTTTGCCGTGTCCGCCAGCGTGACGCTCCATTGCTTCACGAGATCCACCAGGTCCTGCTCCTTGGTAGGGAGCCAGTCAGTACTCATAGGGTAACTCCTTGACAAAAATTTTATAGCCTCTGCGGCTTTCCCGGCGGCTTCCCCGCCGGGACGCCGTGCTATACAACTTTAAGGCCGTGGCCTAAAACCTTTAGGCTGTAGCCGGAAACCTTCAGGCTATAGCCGGAAACCTTCAGGCTGTAGCCGGAAACCTTCAGGCTGTAGCCGGAAACCTTCAGGCTGTAGCCGGAAACCTTCAGGCTATAGCCGGAAACCTTCAGGCTGTAGCCGGAAACCTTCAGGCTATAGCCGGAAAGGCCCTCCCCATCCTAACTCTATGCTCGATCCCTCTACGCGTCTCATCTACCAGTCCCGGGGGCTGAAGCCCTCCGGGGTCTCGATCCGCATGGTGTCGCCGGTTTGCACGATCACGTAGAGCCCTGCTTTTAGAGCCGCCTTTTTTACCGTATCGTGGAAGACCGCGCCGGCCAGGGCCCCCCGGATTGCCCGGCGGTCTCCGTGCCTGTCCATGTATTGCCGCAATACTTGCAGCCGCCCGGTGTGCTCATCGACGTCGTCGGTCTTGGGCCGGCTCTTGACCTCCACCGCCACCGAGTATTCCCCGTTTTCCAGGAGCAGATCGATTTCCGCAAGCTCATTGCCCTGGTCATCCAGTATCACGATGCCCCCCGGCGTAATCGCGCTAAAGTGAAACCCCAGGACGTTGAACTTTTCCACAATACCGGGGGCCACCAGGTGTTCCGCCAAATCCCCAAAGCTGTGGTCCAGGCCCCCCATGTGCTTTGCCATCTCCTTTATCTGCCGGGCCGTTTCCTCCTGCCGCGCTCTCGTTTCCTGCGACATTGCCTGAAACCTCTTGTCCGATTCCTTCATCTGCTCTCTCGTTTCCATCATTGCTGTCCACACTTTCTCAAACGAGAGGGTCTTCCCCCATTCCGCCGCTTGTTCCGCGGTCATCGCTTCTGTAGTCATTGCCATACAAACCTCTGTGTAAAATATCGGCCTTTTTAGGGGGAAAGTCAAGGGTTGGGGCCCCAAAAACTAGGACTCTTCCGGCGTCTCCACCCCAAGCTCCCGGGCCTCGGCCTTGACCCGCTCCCAGACCCGCGCTTCCAGGGGGATGCCCAGGCGGTTGTTCCGGGCCTCGGTCTCCCGGGCCCGCTGCCCTGCGTAGTAGACCCGCTCTTTCCCCTCGGCAGGCGGCAGAGCGGCGATGGCCGCGAGCATCCGGCTCATATCAGTCTTAAAGGCTTCGGTATCCCGGAACATATCAATCCGCAGGGCCATAAAGAAGTGGCAGACCCGGGCGGAGGTAACCGCCGAATCCCGGACCCCGGCGCCGAAATCGCCCCCTGAACAGAGGGCGCAGAGAATGTCCACCATCACCGCCAGGCCGTAGCCTTTGTAGCCCGCCGCGCCCTCGCCCCCCAGGGGGAGGAGGCCCCCGCCCCGCAAATAGAGCAGGTCTTCCAGGAGGCTCACCGGGTCGTCGGTGGCGCGGCCGTTCCTGCCTACCGCCCAGCCGGGAGGGAGCTTCCGGCCTTCCCGTTCGGCGATCTCGACGCGGCCCCGGGTTACGGTCGTGGTGGCCATGTCCAGGCTGAATATATCGCTTCCCAGGCCCGGGGCGGCAAAGGCGATGGGGTTGGTGCCGAACATAGGGGTCCGCGCGTTGGTGGGCACCCCCAGGGCCGCCGTATTGGTCAGGGCGATGCCGATGCAGCCGGCCCGGGCGGCCATCTCGGTATAGTAGCCGGCAATGCCGAAGTGGTTGGAATTGCGGATGCTCGATACCCCCAGGCCGTGTCCGGCGGCGGCGGCGATCACCCAGTCCATGGATTTCCGGCTCAGGGACATGCCCATGGCGCCCCCGGCGTCCAGGACCCGGCAAAGGGGCGTCTCCCGGAGTACCTGGGGGATAATCCCCCCTTTGATGAGCCCGGCTTTAATCCCTGCGGTATAACGGGCCAGGTGGGCCAGCCCGTGGCTGGGTATGCCTCGGGCGTCGGCGGCCACGAGGATCCGGGCCGAATCCTGGGCTTCCTCCCCGGGTATGCCCAGGGCCCGGAAGATCCGGCTGCAAAGCTCCTCTAAACCGGCGCGCGCGATACGGACCGTGGCCGATGCGTCAATCCTTTCCTCCATGCGATGCCTCCCCCTTATTTGTAACAGTATTCGGCGGGAATGCCAAGGGAAGCGCCCGCCCGG
>JAITON010000214.1 GCA_031289935.1 Treponema sp. | reverse complement strand
CCGGCTCTTCTTCCCCCCGCCGGCCTCCCAGGCTCCGGGTCCGGAGGCCGCATTCCCGGCCCTGCCCGAGAGAAAGCCCCGGCTGCTCGCTGCCCCGCAGCCCGAGCTCCGCCCCGCAGAGCGGCCCGCTCCGCAACACGCTCCGCAGCCCACCCCACAGCCCGCAGAGCGGCCCGCTGTGCGGCACGCTCCGCAGCCAGATTCGCAATCGCGGCCGGGACCGGTCTATGAGGGCCTTCCCTCCTATGGCAGCTTTGGCGGCCGGCCGCGTTCCGGCCCCCCTGCCCTTGGAGCTCCGGCCGAAACCTTCCTCCTGGCGGCCCCCCCTTCGCATGAAACCGGTGAAGAGGCCGGGCTTGGAGACGAAGCCTGGACCGGGGTTTCGGACGGAGCTGATGAAGATACCAACGGGGCGCCGGATACCGGGGACGGTACAGGGCTCTTTATCGAGGCAGAAAGAGCCGCACCGCCAGCGCAAAGCGGGGACGCAGGGTTTACAGAAGCGCCTTTCCGGGAACTGGTTCCGGAAAAGGAGCTTTCCCGGGAACCGGTCTTTAGTTCCACGCCGCCGGTCGCGCTGCCGAAACCGCCACCCGGGGCCGGGAAGCCCTCCCGGCTACAACCGGGGTTGCGTTACGAGATCCCGGTGGAAGGCATCCTGAACCAGTACCCCGACGGCCAGTACTGGATCATCGACCAGCAGACCCGGGACGCGGCGGAGACCCTGCGGGCAACCCTGGAGGAATTCAAGATTCAGGCCGAGGTTACCGGCATCCGCAAGGGGCCGGTAATTACCATGTTCGAGATTCTGCCCGCGCCGGGGGTGCACCTCTCCAAGATCGTGAACCTCCAGGACAATATCGCCCTGCGGTTGGCGGCTTCCAGCGTGCGTATCGTGGCCCCCATCCCCGGCAAGCACGCCGTGGGTATCGAGGTGCCCAATAAGAAGCGCAATATCGTGAGCTTCCGGGAGATTATCGAAGGGGAGATCAGCCGCCGGTTGGCCGGGGAGGGCAAACGGCTGGAGATTCCCGTGGTGCTCGGCAAGGACATTACCGGCGAGGCGGCCACCGTGGACCTGGTCACCATGCCCCACCTGCTTATCGCCGGGGCCACGGGTTCGGGGAAATCGGTCTGCGTCAACGCCATGATTCTCTCGATCCTCTACCAGCGGACCCCGGCGGAGTGCCGGCTCATCCTCATCGACCCAAAAATCGTGGAACTCAAGCTCTACAACGATATTCCCCATCTTTTAACCCCGGTTATCACCGAGCCCAAGCGGGCTTTCCAGGCTCTGCAATACTGCATCTACGAGATGGAGCGGCGCTAAGCCTGTCTGGACAGTATGGGAGTTCGGGATATCAAGAGCTACAACCGGCGTATTAAAGAAAAGAACATCGCCACAGAGCACATGCCCTACATCGTCATCATTATTGATGAGTTTGCGGACCTCATGGCCACCACGGGTAAGGAGCTGGAGCTTACCGTCGCCCGCCTGGCCGCCATGAGCCGCGCCGTGGGCATCCACCTGATCCTGGCGACCCAGCGGCCCTCCGTTGACGTCATCACCGGCATCATCAAGGCCAATATCCCCAGCCGCATCGCCTTTATGGTGGCCAGCAAGATGGACAGCCGCATCATCATCGATCAGGTGGGGGCGGAAAAGCTTCTGGGCAAGGGGGATATGCTCTACGCCGGGGTGGTGGACCCCTTTCCCAGCCGCATGCAGGGGGCCTTTGTCTCCGAGGAGGAGGTGGAACGGGTGGTGGCCTTTGTAAAGACCCTGGGGGCGCCGGACTATATCGACGAGGAAATGTTTTACGATGAGGAGGAGGAAGCGGCGCCCAGCCTCTTTTCCGATGGCGACGACCCGCTGTACGACAAGGCCCTGGAGATCGTGATCCAGCAGGGCAAGGCCAGCGCCAGCTACATCCAGCGCCGCCTGAAGATCGGTTACAACCGCTCCGCCCGGCTTGTGGAGGAGATGGAGCACAAGGGCGTGGTAGGCCCCGCCCAGGGATCGAAGCCCCGGGAGCTTCTGCGGGGAGTCTAGGACACGATTAGACCGGGCGCGCGCCATCCGGCCTATGCCGTGCACCATCCGGCAGAGGCCGGATGGCGAATTCCCCTGTTTTTTCCGGGATTTTCACGTTTTTTTCAAGATTTTGATGTTTTTTTCGCAAAGCGCTTGACATTATTATAAAGAAGGTCTATACTTACGCCATGTTAACGGCACAAAGATTTGAACAAAGCAGCGTTGCAGTTTGCAAGGGCAAACTGCACGCAATCCTGCCGGTTTGCGCATATACGGCAAAGCCAGATAGTGCCCCCGTTGGGGCCAGCCACTATAGTCCAGTTTGCGCCTGCAAACTGGACTATAGTGGCAGGGCCCATCGGGGCCGGGCCCTGTAGGGCCGGGTTTACGCTGCTTTGTTCAAATCTTTTTGCCTTCAGCATGGCGCAAGTGTATACCTTCCTGATAATAATGTCAAGCTCTTTGTGGGAAAATGTCGAAAAAACGTGAAAAA
>JAITON010000046.1 GCA_031289935.1 Treponema sp. | reverse complement strand
GGACGGCCGGCGCATTGACCTGTTGTGCCACGACATTCACGGCAACATACCCCACTCCGGCGGCATTTCAGCGAACAAGGCACGAAACGGAAAAGGGTGGGGTGCAGGGGGCGGGCCCCTTTGATGCTTTGTTCCCTTGCATGGATTTGAATTGTTGGGTATATTGTAAGATATGGACCGCAGGGGCTAATAGGGGAAAAAATGAATGAAGCATTATCTGTGAGGCAGGAATTACGCGATCTTATAGACCATATGCCGGAACGTAATCTTTACGTTTTGCGTCCGCTTCTCAATGTCTTGGCGGATGACCCTGATGATATTCTCTCCGATCAGGATTTAGAATTATACACAGAATGCGAAAGAGACCTTATAGAGCGCCCAGACAGTTTGATTTCTCTTGATAATTACAAAAAAAGGCGGAGCCTTGCATAAGAGAAGGCCTAGTTGCTCGGTTCCTATGCTAAAGGAAAAGCCAATGAATACAGCGATGTGCCGGACTATAGTTTGTTCACCGTAAATTTTTCCCAGGCTTTGGCTTCCGCGCGGTCGGCGATGATGGAGCCATCGGGATGAGCCGATAAATATTTGCCGTGAAATGATTTGAACGTGACACCGGATGCCGTTTCTTCGGCAGTCCAGGCCTCCCATTCCCCTTTTCTGTCGCGGTTCTATTCGAGCCTGCCATCGATACTGCCCGCTACACCGCCGGTCGATTGGGCCATGTTTTTCAAATCTCCTAACATAAAAACCTCCAAAAGACAATAACCAAACAACAGAAAAAACCGCACATAATTAGGAGGATTTTAGTATGACATTTTGTTCAACTTGTGGGACGAAGCTGGAGATTCCCGAAAGCCTCCGGGAGATCCGGTCCCGGAACCCGGATCCAGGAAAACCGCCAGAGCGCTGTCCCCGGGTTCCAGTTCTACCGGCCGGCAGCCCCGTTCCGCAGGGATGATAAACCGGAGCTTCCCGGCCCGCTTCTTCTTGTCTCCCAGCAGGGCCCGGCGAAAGCCTTCGGGGTTCTTCATCAGGGGATGGGGAAAGGCCGTCTCGTAGCCCCGGGACTCCAGCAAGCCAAGAATAAGCCGGGCCCGTTCCGGCGGAGTAATCCCCAGGGAGCGTCCGAGCTCGCAGGCACGGGCCAGGCCCCAGGCCACGGCCTCACCGTGGGATATCCGGCCCAGCCCGGAGGCCGCTTCCAGGGCGTGGCCGAAGCTGTGGCCCAGGTTAAGGAGTATCCTGCGGCTGCCCCTTTCCTGGGGATCCTCTTCCACGATACGCCCCTTGAGCGCTACCGCCGCGCCGATCAGTTCCCAGAGCTCTCCCGGAACGGGCCCCTCTGCCCACGGACCGGACCCTTCCCCGGAACTTTCCAGAAGGGCCAGCATCCGGTCGTCTTCCGCCAGGATCGCCGTCTTGATAAGCTCCCCCATACCGCTCTTCCATTCCGCCGGTGGAAGGCTTGCCAGGCTTCCCAGGGGCATCAACACCCTGGAGGCGGGGTAAAAGCTCCCGGCCAGGTTCTTGATGCCCAGGAGGTCAAAGCCCGTCTTCCCCCCCAGGGCGGCATCCACCATGCCCAATAGGCTCGTGGAAACCAGGGAGCAGTCAATACCCCGCATATAGATGGAGGCCGCAAAGGCCGCCAGGTCCGTTACCACCCCGCCGCCGACGCCCACGATATGCCCGTCCCGTCCGAGCCCTGCCTCGAAGGCGCTCCCGAGGATGGCCTCCACGGAGCCCCAGCCCTTGGACCCTTCCCCGGCCTCAAGTACACAGACCGGGAAGCCCCGGCCCCCGTCGAGACAGGCGGCCAGGCGGCGGGTATTGGTGTCGCATACCAGGAGCGCCGGCCCCGTTGTAGGAGGGATGAAGCCGGGGGAGGGGAGGCCGGAGCTCAGGAATACCCGGCTTACACGGCCCCCCAGGTTAAAGCAGAATTCCCGGTTCAGAGCGCGCCTCCGGTAAAGGGCGCATAGATTATCGTCAGGTTCACCGGCGCCTCCTTAGTAGTCCGTGAGCTGCATCACGCACTGCTCTACAAAGAGCAGTATCTGGGAGCGCCTGAGGGGCCCCGGCGATTCGGCTTTTGAGAGGAACTCCTCCCAAAGGGCGGTAAAACGGGCCGCCTCCCGTCTGTCCAGGGGGAGCCGCTTCCCGGCCAGGGAGATTTCGGCGCTCCGGTCCCGCAGCAGGGTATCCCCGGCGAATACCAGGCGGATATCGCTGAGGATATCCTTTTCGAGGGCCGCGATACAGACCATGGCGCCGGCGGCATCGCCCTTCCCGGGGAACTTCCGGTAGACCGTGTAGTCCCACTGTTCCAGGGGTATGCGTATCCGGCTGAGGACTTCCCGGGGGTCCAGGGCCGGGCCGCCGGGAGAGGCGGCAAAGCGGGCCGCCGAGACCCAGCGCGATGCGCCGGTGGTCCGCAGCTCGTAGCGGGCGTCCAGGGCTACCAGCGGCGCGCAGCTCCCCAGGCGGCAGCCTTCGTGGCAGATATTCCCCCCGATACTGGCCAGGTTCCGTACTTCCGGCCCGGCGATCTCCCGCAGGGCCGCGCTCAGGGCCTCGGGGACGGGCTTCCCCAGGCGGATAATCCCGTTCAGGCTGATCATGGCGCCGATCTCGAGGTAGCGTTCCGTCCGGGTAACGCCCCGGAGCTCCTCCAGCCGGTCCAGGGAGATAATATTGTCCGGCAGATTGAGCAGGGCGCCGTGCCCCCGGCCCCGGATAAGCCCCGTGCCCCCGGCCAGCAGCGCCGCCCCGGGGAAGCGTTCCCAGGCGGCGAAGAGCTCCGGCAAATTGGCGGGGAAGACCACCTGGTTATGCGCCGCGTCCATAGATCCTCCGCTGCCGGATTTCCGCCGCCGCCAGCACCCCTTCTACCAGGCTATCGGGCTCGGTACAACGGCAGCTTATGCCCCCAAAGCCCGCAAGGATCTCCTCCCGTCCCGGTCGCCCGGAGCGGCTCAGGAGGGCGTCCGCCGCCAGGATTTTCCCCCCGTCGCAGTAACCGCAGCAGATTACCCCGGCCTGTTCAAAGCCCCCGGTAATGTCCCGGTACTCATCAGTCTGGGCAAAACCCTCGATGGTGATGATCTCCGCGCCCCGGACCCGGAAGGCCGGCGCCAGACAAGAGGGGATGAGCTGGTTGTTCATCAGCACCGAACAGGCCCCGCAGCGGCCCGCCAGGCAGCCCGCCTTGGTCCCCGTGAGATGGAAGCTCTCCCGGAGGATATCCACCAGCCGGGCGTTAGCCTCGCTCTGGACCTCTACGTCCTCGCCGTTCAGAATAAAGTTGATAGTCATGGCCTGTCCTCCTCAGACTTTGCGCGCCGGTCCTAGGACGGCGCGCCGCCCTGTATAGCTGCCCAGATGCGCCCGGGGCTCAGGGGGATCTCCCTAAAGGGATAGTCCAGGGCCTGGGATACCGCCTGGACATAGGCTGCGGGGATACAGCTCAGGGGCAACTCACCAATCCCCTTGGGCGCCGCCTCGCTGGGGAGAAACTCAATGTTGATGGTCGGAATCCCGGCGGGGGGGAGCGGCGCGTAGGTTTCCGCAGGACCGTCCGGGATAATCCCCTCAACATAGTCTAGTTCTTCCTCCGCAGCCCAGCCCAGGGCCTGGACCGCCTGCAACTTGAGGGTGCGCCGGGCCGCCGCTTCCGCCAGAATCCTGCCCCCTTCCACCGCAAGCCAGATACCCCGGACCCGGGGCAGGCAGTCCCGGGGGTTGAGCTCCAGTTCCACGATGGCCGCGCCGCAGCTTAAGCGGCTCAGGACGTTCTGGTCGATCTCTTCGCCCCCCCAGCCCGGAATCTTCGCGGGCCGGGAGAAACGGACCACCCTGATGGGCAGGGGGTCCCGGAAACGCTGCTTCCGTATGGCCGTGCAGGCCCGCTCCACGAGCCGGGTAATGACGGCGATGTTCCGGGAGAGGCAGGCCGGCCCCGAATCGGGGGTCCCGGCGGTACTGCCCCCCAGGACCCGTACCGTTTCCACCCCCAGGATCTCCCCGGCGATCCGCTTCCAAATATCGAGGTACTCCCCCCCGGCGGCGACGATGCTGGTCCGTATTTCCAGGGCGCCCTCCTTGTCCAGGGTCAGCTCTACGCAGTAATTCCCCCGGCCGGCCCCGTGGTAGAGGAAGCCCGCGCCCTGGTATGCCGATGCGATGCCGATTCCCCGGCGGAGCTCCCCCGGCGCCGCTTCCTGCCGCCGGAGCTCCCGGAGCAGTTGGAAGGATGCCCATTTGCGGTGATAATCGGCCATACCAGCGGCCTTTTCCAGGATCTCTCCCAGGGGAGGGGTATCCGTGGGGACGCAGCCAATGGCGAGGGGCTTCTTCCGGCTGATACCCCCGTTGTTTTTCCGCCATTCCAGGGGGTCGATCCCCAGACCGTCCGCGATAATCGATGCCTGCCGCTCCATGGCAAAGAAGCCCTGGGCCATGCCCAAGCCTCCGAAAGGCCCCGCCGGGGGCTTGGGGCTGCAAAGGGCCGTTCCCTCCAGCCTGATCCGGTCCTGGCGATAGGCCCCCAGAGCGCCCATACAGCTCTGGTCCAGAATCTCCCGGGCAAAGACCCCGTAGGCCCCCAGATCGACCTGAACCCTCAGCTCGCCGGCCAGCAACCCGCCGTCCTTCCCCAGAGCGCTCCTGATACGGATTTCCGAGGCGTTCCGCTTGGGGCTGTATTTGAAGTCCTCCAGCCGGGAGAGGAGCAGCTTGACGGGCCGCTTGCAGAAATAGGCCCCCAAGGCGGCCTGGCAGGCCAGAAGCGCCGGGTACCACAGCGTCCCATCCTGATGGAGGCCGATCCGGGCGGGGCATACCTCGACCTGCTCCTCGGGGATTCCCAGGGCCCCCTGAACCGCCCGCCGTACCTGGAAAGGCCACGAGGTGGCGGTATGTACCGTAATTTTCCC
>JAITON010000124.1 GCA_031289935.1 Treponema sp. | reverse complement strand
CCCCCCCCCCCCCCCCCCCCCCCCCCCCCCCCCCCCCCCCCCCCGCCATCCGGTCGGAGGGCGGCGCAGTTTGCATACGCAAACTGCACGATGGGGAGATTCTGGCCGCCCCAGAGGGGTCACCCCCAGCGGGGGCGCCCTCCGGTAGAATGGCGGTCCAGTTCGCGTGCAATCCTACCGGATTGCATTGCGCAAACTGGACTATTGGGAGATTGCACTGCCCTATCGGGGACGAGCCCTGTGGGGCCTGGCCCTGTAGGGCCGGAATTACGCTGCTTTGTTCAAAACTTTGTGCCTTCAGCATGGCGTAAGTCTATACCTTCTTTATAATAATGTCAAGGGGGTTTACGGGAAAAGAGCCAAAATAGCGAAAAAAGCAGGAAACCCGCCCGGCTTGGCGCTTGACCCTTTTCTCCTGGTCCGCTATGATAACATACCCTGCGGTCAGGACCCATGCGAGCAGGCGCCGCCCAACCCCGCCAGGGCCGGAAGGCAGCAACGGTCAGCGGATGCCTGTGGCGCCGTGGTTATCCTGGCCGCGGGGCTTTCTTTTTTTCCCGCATCAGGCTATACTCTCCCCATGGCTTATGAAGTAACCGCTACCCGGCGGCGCCCTAAAACCTTCGACGAACTGGCGGGCCAGGAATTTGTGGCCGCCACCCTCAAAAGCTCCCTGGAAACGGGGCGGATCGCCCATGCCTATCTGTTTTCCGGGCCCCGGGGCTGCGGCAAGACCAGCGCGGCCCGTATCCTGGCCCGGTCCCTGAACTGCGAAAAGGGCCCCACCGCCACGCCCTGCGGGGTCTGCGCCAGCTGCCAGGAGATCAGCCGGGGGGCCAGCCTGGACATCATCGAGATTGACGGGGCCTCCAACACCGGGGTAAACGACGTGCGGCAGATCAAGGACGAGGTGCTCTATCCCCCCAGTTCGGGGCGGCGCTACAAGGTCTACATCATCGACGAAGTCCACATGCTTTCGAACAGCGCCTTTAACGCCCTGCTTAAAACCATTGAGGAGCCGCCGCCCTATATCGTCTTTATCTTTGCCACTACAGAAATCCACAAGGTACCGGCCACTATCAAGAGCCGCTGCCAGCAGTTCGCCTTCCGCCTCATCCCCATCGAAACGGTCCAGGGGATTCTTAGGGATACCTGCGCCGAACTGGGCATCCAGGCCGAGGACGAGGCGCTCTTCTGGATCGCCCGGGAGACCACGGGCAGTCTTCGGGACGCCTATACCCTCTTTGACCAGGTGGTTGCCTTTTCCGGCGGCCATATCCGCACGGCCCTGATCCGGGAAAAGCTGGGCCTGGTGGGTCTGGACAAGCTCAACTCCCTGGCCGAAGCCTGCGTGGCCAACGATACGGCCGCCGCCCTTGCTCTTACGGATGCAGTCCTGGAAGCCGGCGTCGCTATTGAGCAGTTTGTCATCGACCTGGCGGGCTATTACCGGAGCCTCATGCTCCTCAAAAACGGTATCAGCCGGGAATCCCTCCTGGGCTATAGTCCCAGCCGCTTTTCCGCCGGGGCCCTGGAAAGCCTGGACGCCCTCCAGCTTGAGCGGGCTCTGGACATTCTCCTGGGACTCTACCGGGATATCCGTTACTCTGTGTCCCCCCGGTTCGAGCTTGAAACGGCGGTATCCAAGCTGAGTTGGTTAAGCCGCTGGGTATCGCCGCCTGAACTACGGGCCGCTATTGCCGGCGTCCGGGACGCCCTGGGCAGCCATCCTATGGACGGTGGCCATCTTATGGATGGGGGCCGTCCTAAGGGCGGCGGTGGACCGGCGCCGGAAGTTCAGGACCAGGGGCCTGCCCCGGAACGGGCCCCGGGGAGCCCCGGCGACGAATTCAAGCGTATGCTGGCCGCCCGGGAAAACTCCCGCCGGGCCGAGGACCTTCCGGGGGAGCTACCTCCCTCGGGGGAGGGTCCCTCCCCGGTGGAAACGGTCCGCCGGGTCTTTAACGGCACTATCATGCAAGCATAGGAGTATAAGATGAATATCAATCCCTTTGACATCCTGAAGAACGCCCAGAAGATTCAGGAGCAGATGGGCGCCTTCCAGGAAAAGCTGGGCGGTATGTCCGTAACCGGTTCCGCCGGCGGCGGCATGGTGGAAGTGGACTTGAACGGCCGCATGGAGGTGCTGGCGGTGCGTATCGCCCCGGATGCCATGGCCGAAGGGGACGCGGCTATGCTGGGGGACCTGGTGGCGGGGGCCTTTACCAGCGCCATGGAAAAGGCCCGTGAATTGGCCGCCCAGGAGATGGGCGCCCTGACCGGGGGCCTCAATATACCGGGAATGCCCGGTATGCCGGGCCTGCCGGGGTTCGGCCCCAGCGGAACCCTATGAGCGGGGGCTTCGGTCCGGGGCTTAACGCCCTGGATAGGTTGACGGTTATCCTCTCCAGGATTCCCGGAGTGGGCAAGAAGAGCGCGTCCCGGATGGCCTACTTTTTCCTGGACACCGATCCGGGCTACAGCCACAGCCTGGCGGAGCAGCTCCTGGCCCTCCACCGTTCTATCCGCCGCTGTTCCCGCTGCGGCAGCTACACCGAAACCGACCCCTGCCCCATCTGCGCCGATACGGGCCGGGATCCCTCGATCCTCTGCGTGGTAGAGCGGCCCCAGGACGTGCGTATCATAGAAGAATCCCGGGAGTTCCGGGGCCTCTTCCAGGTACTGGGGGGCCTCATCGCACCCCTGGACGGTATCGGCCCGGACAACCTCGCCCTGGGGCAGCTCCTGGGCCGGGTCCGCTCAGGCGGCATCCGGGAAGTGATCCTCGCCCTGAACCCCACCGTGGAAGGGGACACCACGGCCCTCTACCTCCGCAAGCTGCTGGGGGAACTGAACGTGGCGGTAACCCGCCTGGCATCGGGCCTCCCCGTGGGGGGCGACCTGGAATACGCCGACCGGCTGACCCTTTCCCGGAGTTTCCGGGGCAGGATCAAGTTCTAGCGGCCATCGCGGCGGCCGCCTTTTTGCGTTTGCCACCGCTTCAGGGAAGCGGCGGGCCGGACGGTTCGATCCGTCTAACCGCCCGGAACAAGTCTTCCCGGCTCAGCTCCCACCAGACGGGCCGGCCGTGGGGGCAGCGGGGCTCGGGCAGGGCCAGGGCCGCCTCTCCCAGGGCCAGGGCCGTGGTCTCGTCCAGGTAGCTCCCATCCCGGACCGCGCTGTGGCAGGCCATGCTGGCGGCCCAGCGCCGGGCGAAGTTCCCCCCCGCAGTCCTCAGGTCCAGGATGGCCCGTACCGTATCAACGTCCGGGAGACGCCAGCCTGCGGGCAGGGCCTCAATCTGCCAGGAGCCTTCACTGCCGGTAATCAGGACGCCCATCCCGGCGAACTCCTCCCGGTGGGCCGCCAGGAAGCGGTCGTCCCCTTCGCTCTCGGTGCTAAAGGGGATGGGCGCCAGGAGTTCCTGCCGGGGGACAGGGCCGGAGAGGAAGCGGTCGTAGAGGAGCCGTTCATGGGCCGCATGCTGGTCGATCATATAGAGCCTATCCCCGCGCTCAATCAGGATGAAGAGATCAAAGGCCCGCCCAACGTAATGCGGCGCCCCGCAGACGGGCACCCCTCCTACGGAGGGCGCTTCGTAAGACGGCGGCGCGTGGTCCCGAACCGCCAGATTGCTCCAGGACCGGCCTGGGGAGTCCGCCGCCGGGGCCGCCCCCCAGGGGGCCGCCTCAAGGGGGCGTCCCGGCAGGGGGGCGAAGTCCGGGCCGTGGTCCAGGAGCGCTTCCATGGCCAGGCGGCCCTCTGGGGCTGACCGGGGGGCATCCCTCTGGAGGGCGTCCCCCTGGAGGGCGTCCCCCAGGGGGGCCCCTGCCCAATGCCGGGCAAAGCTGCCCAGGGCCGAGCTGATGGCGTGGTGGATGGCCCCGGCGTCTTTGAAACGGGCCTCCCGTTTGGCCGGATGGATGTTGAAGTCTGCCAGGG
>JAITON010000085.1 GCA_031289935.1 Treponema sp. | reverse complement strand
GGACGGTCCGGGATTTCCAGTGGGCCGAGGAGGACTACGGCAAGGTGGCGGACTACGCCACGGCCTACGAGAACGACGGCGGCAAGCGCGGCCCCTGGTCCGATGTGGTGAGCGTTATTGTCACTTGAGGTTCGGCTTCGCCGAACTCAGGAGTTTCGGCTTCGCCGAAACTCCACTGGCATGGGGGGAAAGAAATACCAGGTTGGGGGCGACCCCAGCCGGTACTTTGGTCTTTTGCGTGGGGCGGGCTTTGAGGATACATCTTAACACTCATAAGGAGGTCAAGATGAAAAGATTTTTTGATGGAGCCGCGGTATTACTGCTGGCGGCAATCGTGCTGGGCGCCTGCGCGTCAAACCAGGGCGCGGGATTCCGGGCCCCGGGCCAGGCCCCGGTCCGCTGGACGTTGCAGAATGCGGCCTATGGATTGGATAAACAACAAACCCTCAATATCATCCTGCCGGAAGGAAAAAATGATGTCCACGCGATTGTGTATATCCACGGCGGTTTTTATACGGCCGGCAATAAGCTCTGGCATCCCTTGTTTTTAACGGATTTTTCCGAAGACCATATATTCGCCAGTATAGACTACCGGTTAATGAGGCGGTGGAACAACGCAGTTCATATAGAAGAGATGATGCAGGATATTGACGGGGCGCTGGGAAAAATCCTGGAGATCGCCGCTGAACGGGGCGTTAGGGTCAAGGATTTTATCCTGGCGGGACATTCGGCGGGGGCGCATCTTGCCCTGCTCTACAGTTACCGGTATTTCCCGGAAAACGATACCCGGCCTATCAGGATCGCGGCCTGTGTGAGTTTAGCCGGGCCCAGCGATTTTACCGATGATGCGGGCTGGTCCTCTATGAGCTATTACGGCCCCGGTTTAGCGCAAAAATTAGGAACCCTCTCCTGGATGGGCGCGGAACTGGCCGGTTATCCCATAGAACTTACCCAGGCTGATTGGACAAACCAGGCTAATTATGCTGAGTATAAGGACTATATCGAGGCGATTTCGCCCATAAGCTATGTGTATACAACGGATAAAATCCCCCCTACCCTATTGGTGCATGGCATCGACGATAACATAGTTCCCTATAGTAATTCCGCCAGGTTAAACGAGGCCTTAGATAAGACTTCGGTACCCCATAGCTTTATCAGCCCCGGCGGATCGGGAAATAACCACATGCTGGGCGGGGCGCCCGGCCTGGTTAGCGCCGTTATACCGATCAGGTATCAAAATCAGTCCTGGGTTGACCAGGCGAAGGCATGGATGGAAAGCTATTTGCGCTAGTCTTTAGGGGATCTCTTTTGCCTTTCCGGGCGAATTACGGTATATTGATAGGCATGAAACACTTACACCATATTAGCAAGGCCGCCTTTATGCTGGCGGCGTTCTTCCTGGCCGTGTCCTGCGGGACCGTACCAGGCCGTGATTCCGGGAATCCCCAGGGGGATGACCCGGATATTTTCGAGAGCCTTGGCTTCTTCGAGAGCCTTGGCTTCTTCGAGGCCAACTCCGGGCTTGAGGTCTCTATCAGCTTCCAGAATATCCCCCAGGAGGGGGCTCTGGGGCTCCTCGTCCGGGAGCTGCTCTGCCAGGGCCAGGATCCGGCGGCCTATAACGCCGCCCTGGTTGCCGAAAAGCAGCGGGAATGGGACGATGCGGCGGCGGAAGCGGCGGCCAATTCCTGGGATTTGCCAGGGCCCTGGTACTACCACGAAACGATTGCAGGCGTCATGACGAGGCCCCGGGCCGATGCGGCCGCCGGGGGAGTTCCCGGGACGAGCCTCCCGGAGGAGTGCTTCGTCGTTTCCCGGAGCCGGGACTATTACTCGGGGGGCGCCCACGGTATGCGGGAAACGGAATACCTGGTGATCGACACCCAGAGCCTAAAGCAGCTCGGCCTGGAGGACTTTTTCGCCCCCGCTACGGCAGACCGCCTCGCGGGGATGGCCAAAGATGCCCTGCGGGAGAATCTGCGGGTAAAATTGGGGCAGAACCCGGGAGAGCCTCTGGACGACGGGGGCTATTTCGAAGCGTCCTTTGCCATGACGGACAACTTCTACCTGAGCCCCCAGGGCTTGGGCTTCCATTGGGGGCTCTACGAGATCGCCTCCTACGCCATGGGCGAGTTCGACCTTGTCTTCGGCTATGACGAGCTGGCCGGTCTGCTTCGCTAGAGGGGACACTCCGCTAGGAGGAGGCGCTCCGCTAGGAGAAGGCACTCCGCTAGAAGAAGGGCTCTATTGAAAAGACGGGGCAGGTCTGCTAGACTGATCTGGTGAAAATTCGATCCAAGATCATTTTGGTTGTCCTGCCCCTGATCATCGTGACCCTGATTCTGGCGGAGACGGCCTCCTACTTTAACGCGATCAACGGGGTCAACCGGGTCGCCCGGCAGTTTCTGGGCTTCAAAGCCGTTCAGTTGGAGAACTACGCGGCAAATCAGTGGGAGCTCCTGGCGGAAAACGGTTACGCCGGCCGGCCCGATATGCAGGCGGCGGTCCAGAACGCCGTGGAAATCTACGCCAAAAGCATCAGCTTGAGCGATACGGAGCTCATTTTCGCGGTGAACGGGACCGGGGAAGTGGTTATGTCCAGCTCGCCCCTCAGCGTGGAAGAGGCGGAACGGGGCCCCCTGCTGGACCGGCTTGAGGGAGAGCGGGAGGGAATTACCACGGTCCGTATCGGCGGGGAGGACCGGGTGATACGGGCCTTTTACTTTAGCCCTTTCCAGTGGTATATCGTCATTTCGGAGTTGGAATCGGTCTTTTACCAGGACGCCTACCGTATCGCCTGGCAAACCCTGATGGTCCTGGCGGCGGCTATCCTTGTTCCCATCGTACTGCTCCTGCTCTTTACGGCCCGGTTGACCGGCCCCCTGGGGCGGGTCGTGGCGGCGATGCAGGGTATCATCGCCGGGGGGGATCTCTCGGGCCGGGTGGCGGTGGAGTACCGGGACGAGACCGGGAAGCTGGCCTACACCTTTAACCTGATGATCGCCGCCCTGGAACGGGCCTACGGGCAGATCAAAGGCCACGCTTTCCAGGCGGTACTGGCGGGGAAGAAAGAGCAACGGATCCGGCAGATCTTTCAGAAGTACGTGCCCAGGGACCTGATCGACCAGTTTTTCGCCTCGCCGGAATCCATGCTGGTGGGGGAAAACCGTTCCCTGGCTATCCTCTTCTCGGATATCCGCAGCTTTACCACCATCTCCGAGTCCCTGGCCCCGGACGAGATGGTCCAGTCCCTGAACCGCTACTTTTCCGGTCAGGTTGACATCATCATGAACCGGCAGGGAATCGTGGACAAGTACATGGGCGATGCCATCATGGCCTTCTGGGGCGCCCCGGTGAAACACGAGGACGACGCGATCCAGGCGGTTATGGCGGGGCTCGATATGCTGGACGCGCTCCGGGCCTTTAACGAGGGGCAGAAACGGGCGGGGAAGCCGGAGTTCCGTATCGGCATCGGTATCAACTTCGGTACCGTGACGGTGGGGAACATCGGCAGCGAGCGGAAGATGGACTACACGGTCATCGGCGACCCGGTAAACCTGGCAAGCCGTTTGGAGGGACTGACCAAGATATACCGGGAAGAAATCCTCATCAGCGAGGCCGTCTACGGGGAACTCCGCCGGGCCGGCCTCCTGGAGGCCAGCGCCCAGGGGACGAGCCTCCCCTGCCGGTTCCTGGACACGGTGGCGGTCAAAGGCAAGAAGCGGGGGGTCAAAATCTACACTATCCGCCGGAGCCTCTCCCCCGCAGAGACCAAGGCCTGGGCCCTCCACAATCAGGGTATGGAACTCTATTATCGCCGGGCTTTTACGGAGGCGGGTATGAAGTTCCAGGAGATGCTGAGCCTGCTCCCCAGGGACCTCGCCGCAACGGCCATGCTCCAGCGATGCAACCGTTACGCCAAAACCCCGCCGGCCCCGGACTGGGACGGCATTGAGGTGATGCAGACGAAGTAAGGGGAGGGCTACTCGGCGGCGGACTGCTGACCACCGTCCAGGGCCCCACGGATAGCGTTAATTTGGGTATTCAGCCGGGTGATTTCAGCCGCCTGACTGTCCCGCTCCCCGGTAAGGGTGGTAATTCGACTGTTCTGGTCTGTAATGGTCTGGTTCAGCCGCTGATTATCCGAGCGGAGGCTGGAGACAGTGCTATTAAGGCTCGTAATCTGCCGGCCCTGTTCTGTAGCGGCGTTATCCTGGGCCGTGATAGTTCGCCGCAGACCGGCAATAGTGTCCTCGTAGGCCTCAATCCGGTCGCTCAGCTCCGAGCCTTCGGCGGAATAGGCCGCCAGACGCTGCTCCTGGTCCTGAACCTGCTGCTCCAACCCGGCGATCCGGGCCTGGAGCGCCTCTATTTCCCCGGTATCCGCCGCAGTATCGGCGGCCAGGAAACCCGCCAGGGGATCCGGGCCTGGATTGGAGGCTTCACTTTCGGGCCGGGCCCTGGCCTGAGCCTCCCGCTGCTCTGAATCTTCCAGAATATGAAGCCGCTCGTTGTTCAGGGTCGAGAGATTCCGCCGGTATGCGGCGATCTGGGCCTCAAGCTCATCCCGGCGCCGGGTCTCGGCCTCGGATAGTTCCCGGGTCTGGAGGCCCCGGTACTCGACCTCGGCCTCGTTGAGCCGGGATTGTATGGCGCCGATCTCCTCGTCCTTCGCCCGGAGCTGCCGGCCGGTCTCCTCCCGGATTTCCCGAATCAGAGCCCGTTCCGTAACACCCAGATCCGTGGCGCTTCCCCGGATATCCCCATCCTCTTGGCTCTGGAACAGGAAAAGCGCCGAGAGTCCTGCGGCCAGCACAAGGAGAGCTCCCAGGTTCACCAACAGGGGGAAGACACCCCCCCGCTTTTTCGCGGCCCGGCGAATCTCCCCATCGGCCTCCTCAGGGACCGGGATAATCCGGCCCGCAGATGCGGCCGCCTCTATCTTGGCGAGGATCTCTTGCTGCTCCTCGGTGGAGAAACCCGAGGCGGCATCAAACACCATATCGGCATCGGGGGGAACCGGGACCGATTGATCCGTCTTCTGGGCAGATACTTCCATCATTTTTCCTTTACTTCCTTCACCTCTACTCCGGCGGCCTCCTTGTTGGAAAGCCGGATGCCCCCGGCCTTAAGCCCCCGTACCGCGTAGTCCTGGGCCTTGAAGGTCTCGGTAAGCAGCTTGAGCCGGGGCTTGGGTTTATAGCGCAGGGTAAAGCTGAATTTTTGCCGGGTATCCACGTGGAGTACCTCGGCCCCCTCGGGCAGCAGGGTATACTCCTTGTTCATGATCCAGCCTTCAATAACACAACGTTTGATAAAGGGGAAGCCTGAAGCAGGGTCCTTGTAGATAATCGTAAAGACCGTGGCGGTCAGAGCTTCCTTGTCGGCCACGCCGATCCACCAGGCGCCGGCCCCCACAAAGGCCTTTTCCGGGAAGTCCCCCACGGTCCAGGTACCGTTGTTGCGGAGGGTGAGGATGCGGTCAAAGGTAGACACCTTAGCCACCACTTCGCCGGCCACCGCAGTGCCCAGGTAACCCGTGGTCCTGTCGTACTTGAGTTCCAACTCCTCCCGAATCAGTTCCTTCACGTCGATCTTATCAAAGACCCCCACTTTGGTACGGCGGGCCCCCCGGTTCAGCTCGGCATTGGCTTTTATCTTGGCGATGATACCATCCAAAAAGGCCAATGTGTAGGCGGTGATGTTTTTGAGATGGCCGTTGATTACCTTGATACGGTCCTCGATCTCCCGCATCTCTTCCTTGGCCTTGTTGATATCGTAGAGAGAGATGCGCCGGATAGGGATTCTAAGGAGGTGGTCCACATCCTCGGGACTCACGCCCCGGGGCCCCACTTCCTTGGCAAAGGGCTTAAACCCATCGATCACCGCCTTGGTCACCGCTTCGGCGGTCTTCATCTTTTCGATAGCCTTGTAGATCCGCTCCTCGATGAAGATCCGCTCCAGGGTCCGCAGGTGCAGCTTGTCCTGGAGCTCCTGCTTTTCCAGTTCCAGTTCACGGGTGAGAATCTTCACGAGCTGCTTGGCGTGGTGCTTAATCACCTCGGTAACAGACATCACCGCCGGAAGGCCGTCGCGGATCACCAGGAGGTTTACTGAGATGGACTGCTGGCACTCGGTAAAGGCGAAGAGAGCGTCCACGGTTTCTTGAGAATAGACCCCCCGGGCCAGCTTAATTTCGATTTCCACTTTATCGGTAGTAAAGTCGCTGATGGACTGTATCTTGAGGCGTCCTCCCTTGGCTGCGGCCTCCACACTGACCATAAGGCTCTCGGTGGTGGAACCAAAAGGCAGTTCCCGAATGATGATCCGCTTGGGATCATCGGTGTCGAGTTTGGCCCGGACCAGCACCTTGCCGTTACCGTCCTGGTAATCCGACACATCCATCAAGCCCCCGGTGGGGAAATCCGGGAAAAGCTGAGCCTTCTTGCCCGAAAGGCAGAGCTTCTCCGCCTCCAGTACCTCCAGGATGTTATGGGGCAGAATCTTGGTGGACATGCCCACCGCGATACCCTCGGCCCCCATGACGAGGACCACAGGTATCTTGGCCGGGAAGAGGAGCGGCTCCTTGTTGCGGCCATCATAAGACTCCGCCCAGACGGTGAGCTTGGGGTTGTAGAAAATCTCCTTAGCCAGCGGCGTGGAACGGCACTCGATATAGCGCGGCGCCGAGGCCCCGTCCCCGGTGTGGATGTTCCCGAAGTTCCCCTGCCGCTCAATGAAGTATTCCTTGTTAGCCAGCACCACCAGGGCGTCGCCGATGGAGGCGTCCCCGTGAGGGTGGTACTGCATGCAGTGGCCCACCACATTGGCCACTTTGTGGAACTTACCATCGTCCATCTCGAACAGCGAGTGGAGAATCCTCCGCTGCACGGGTTTGAGACCGTCCTCCAAATCAGGAATTGCCCGATCTTTAATCACGTAGGATGCGTATTCGAGAAAGTTCTTGTCGAACAGGGGCTTTATGTAGGCCATTTATTTGTTACCGGGCTTCCTCCAGCAGTACCCGGAACTCCTTCTCGTCGATGGTTTCCTTGTCCAAGAGCACCCCGGCGACCCGGTCCAGGATATCCTGACGGCTTCCCAACATATCTTTGGCCTTGGCGTATTCCCGGTCAACGATCCGGGCGATCTCCTCGTCCACATACTGCTGAGTGCTCTCGGCGTATTCCCGCTGGAACATGGGCTCCTGCTGGGCAGTGTTACCGAGCATACCTGCGCCTCGGGAGGTCAGGGCCACATGGCGGAAGCGCTCACTCATACCGTAGTCAGTGATCATCTTCCGGGCAATGTCTGTGGCCTTGGTCAGATCGTTGGCAGCCCCGGTAGAATACTCCCCGGAGATCATCTCCTCGGCGACACGGCCCCCCAGGAGAATACCGATGCGACCCAAGAGATCGGACTGGGTCACGGTAAAACGGTCCTCCATGGGCATTTGCAGAGTATAACCCAGGGCGAACCCCCGGGGAATAATCGAAATCTTCTGTACCGGATCGGCATTAGGCGTAAAGGCCGCCACCAGAGCGTGGCCCGCCTCGTGGTAGGCCGTAAGTTTCCGCTCCTCGGCCCTGAGTACCCGTGTCTTCTTTTGCAGGCCCGCCACGGTCTTTTCGATGGCCTCGTTAAAATCAATCTGCTCCACGAGCTTCCGGCCGCCACGGACCGCCAGCAGGGCCGCCTCGTTCACAATATTGGCCAGGTCGGCTCCGGCAAAGCCCGATGTTCCCCGGGCAATGACCGCAAGGTCCACCGAGGGAGCCAGCTTAACATTCTTGGAGTGTATCCTGAGTATCTCCTCCCGGCCTTTGAGGTCAGGCTTATCCACCAGGACCTGCCGGTCGAAGCGGCCGGGCCGGAGCAAAGCCGGGTCCAGTACGTCAGGCCGGTTGGTGGCCGCCAGAATGATGAGGCCACTGGTGCCGTCAAATCCGTCCATCTCCACTAGGAGCTGATTCAGTGTCTGTTCCCGTTCGTCATTACCCCCGGCGATATTATTGATCCGGCTCTTGCCGATGGCGTCCAGCTCATCAATAAAGATGATACAGGGCGCCTTGTCCCGTGCCTGCTTAAAGAGATCCCGCACCCGGGCGGCCCCTACGCCGACGAACATCTCCACAAAATCGGCGCCGCTCATGCGGAAGAAGGCCACCCCTGCCTCGCCGGCCACAGCCCGGGCCAAAAGGGTCTTGCCCGTGCCCGGAGGCCCCACCAGGAGCACTCCCTTGGGGATCTTACCGCCGATATCTGTGTATTTTTTCGGGCTCTTGAGGAAGTCTACCACCTCCACAAGCTCTTCCTTAGCCTCGTCCACTCCGGCCACGTCGTAGAAACGGGTCTTGATATCCCCTTCGGCTACGATCACCGCCTTGTTCTGGCCTACCGAAAGGACATTCCCCCCCATATTTCCCAGCCGTTTGATCAGGAAGCGCCATATAATAAAGAAAAAAGCGATGGGCAAAACCCAACTAAAGATGAGGTTGATCACTGTGGCGCCTTGCTGGGACACGGCGTAGTAGGAAACTCCCTTTTCGTCCATCAAGGTGATAAGCTCCGGATCACCAATGGGCACAGTCCTGTAAACCTGCCCGGAATCGGTCCGGCTGAGCCCCGGCAAGGTCTGTCCCGAAGCTGGCTGGGTGTTGGTATAGCCGGTAAAGTAAGAATCCGTGAGCTCCACCCGCTTGATCTCCCCGGTGGCAATCCTGGCCTTAAAGTCCGAATAGTCTATAGGGGGATTCGCCCGGTTAAGGAACACGTAGTTAAAGAGACTCATACCCACGACAATCACCGCCACATAGATTAGCGAGAACCTCCAGCCCTTAAATTTTTTAGGGTCCGGCAACTTAGGCCCGTTAGGCCCAAAGGGGGTCCAGGAACCCTGGTCCTTCTTCCGCTTATCCGGCGGCTCTTCTTCTCCCCCAAAGGGGTTGACGTCACTCATTCAGTTTCCTCAT
>JAITON010000176.1 GCA_031289935.1 Treponema sp. | reverse complement strand
CGGACAGTTGTCCGGGCAACGCGGACAGTTGTCCGGGCAACGCGGACAGTTGTCCGGGCAACGCGGACAGGTGTCCGGGCAACGCGGACAGTTGTCCGGCCAAGGGGACCGTGGTCTTGCAAACACGGACCGTGGCCCAAGGAGCGCGGGCCGTGGCCTGAGGAGCGCGGGCCGTGGCCCGGTAGCGCGGGCCGTGGCCCGAAGAGCGCGGGCCGTGGCCTGAGGAGCGCGGGCCGTGGCCCAAGGAGCGCGGGCCGTGGCCCGGTAGCGCGGGCCGTGGCCCAAGGAGCGCGGGCCGTGGCCCGGAAATTGCGGCTATCCCCCGGCGGTATGCGGGGAAGCCCCGGCGGTATGCCGGGAATATACCTCAACAGGGGCGCCCCGCACATGCGGGAAAGCCCCAAAAAGGAAGTTTTATGGCTAACGATTGGCTCCCCCGCAGGGAGCAGGATTTGCTGGACTTGATGAAACACTGGACGGAGTGGCTGGACGATACGGCCAAACAGACCGCTTTTGGCTGGGACCCGGCGGCCTGCACGGTGGTAACGGACCAAATAACGGGCTTCCGTACGGCCCGGGCCGCCTATCAGGATGACGATTCCACGGAGAACCGCATCGCCCGGGATAACGCCCGCAAGGCCGCGGAGGGCGCCATGCGGACCTTCGCCACCGAGGCGGTGCGCAATAACCCCAAAATGAAGGACGAGGACAAGTACTATTTGGGGGTCCGGGTGGCGGACAAAATCTCCACCCCCGCTCCCAAGCCCGAAACCTGGCCGGTGAGCCACTACGATCTGAACACCCCCCGGCAGATCGGCGTTACGAGCAGGGACAGCGAAAGCGGCCGCAAGGCCATGCCCCAGGGGGTACGCTGGATCGAACATACCTGGATGGTCATCAAGCCCGGGGATCCTCTCCCGAGCCCCCTGCCCAATATCAAGGACTTCGATCAATTCGAAACCTGGACCAGGCCCAGTAAGCCCTGCGTCCTCCCTTTTACCGAAAACCTGCGCCGGGGGGCTATTGCCCACACGAGCCGCTGGGTCAATACCCACTCGAATCCCGGGCCCTGGGCGCCCATCGAACTGGTAACTATCCCTTGAGGATGCTTCGGGGAGGGGGCTTATAGATGAATACCTACACTCTGGGGGACGGGCGCTTGTACCTGCGCCACCCCAACGCCAACGTATGCTTTAGGGCCGAAATAAAGGGGAGTTTTACCGCCGCGGATTTTGAGGAGGCCCTGGGCCGCCTGGTCCGGCGGCACCCTCTGTTAAAAAGTACCGTAGAGTGGGAGGGCGACAGGGTCCTTATCAACCCTCACAAGGGGCAGCCGGGGCTTGAGTTTTACGAGCGCGCCGATCTGGCCAGTTGGGAAGACTGGTACAAGCGAACGGACGCCCTGCCGGTGGATTTTGAGCGCGGGCCCCTGGTACGGTTCTGCGTCATTTTCGGCAGCGGCACCCGGGAGATCATCGTGCTGGGGCATCACATTCTGGCCGACGGTATAGGCTGGCTGCGGGTTACCCAGGATTTACTCCTGGCCCTGGACGGCAGCCTGGATGCCGGGGAACAGGCGCCCCCGCTGGAGAACAGTTTAATCAGCAAAACAAGGCTCGGGCCCCTGGAAAAGTTCGTGTCCCTCCTGCTGAACGCGGGCTGGTGGTTTAAGAGCTCCCGTTTTACCGAAAAGGAGTACACCGCTTTTTTTAACGCCTATCGTGATAGCTCAAAACCGAACATGCAGATGTATTCGCTGGAGGCCGCCGATTTAAGCCGCCTGCTGGCGGAGTGCAAGGAACGGGCGGTAACGCTCACCGAGGCGGTTCTGAGCGCCTTTGCGGTGGCGATGCAGGACCTGGACAGCCATTTCGCCGCCAAGGCTATGCGTTTTGGCATGGCTGTGAATATCCGCCAGGCTATGAAGACCCCGGTGGCCGGCTGCATGGAGAATTACCTGAGCGCGGTGTTCTCTAAAATCAAGGCGGGGGACCGCCGGGAAACCCTGGGGGCGGCTATCGAAAGAATCAGCCTCAAGACCCGGAAACAGATGAAGAATCTGCAAAGGCGCTATCTGCCGGTTCTGTTTCTACGGGCTATTAACCGCAGCCTGGTGGACACGATCTACTTTACGGTCTATGGGAGCTACCGTTCCTTCCTCTCGAAAATACTGGGGAAGTTGATCGGCGAATTTGCCGATAACAAGGGCGGGGTCTGGATATCCAACCTGGGGCGCCACGAATGCGGGGGCTATACCAACTTCAGCCTCCTGGATTTTCAATTTATCCCCCCGGTGTTTTTATCCATGCTGCTGACGGTGGGGGCTATTACGGTCAACGGCTGCTTAACGATCTATCTGCGCTATAACGAAACAGACCTGGCCAACGAGAAGGTTCAGACCATTTATAACCGGGCGCTGGAGCTGCTCCTTTCCACGGGGGGGGGGGGGGCACGTTTTGGTAACGTTATAAAATGAAAGGGAAAGTTATGGAACACGTATACAATTATATCCGCACAGAACAGGACCGGAAGGGCTTTAACTGGTTTTACCGTATCAACACGGGGCAGCTCAAGGCCTACAGGGAAAACGCCCAGTTCATGTTCCTTTGCCGCAGCGGCGCCGGGATTCTGATGCGGTTCTTCTGTACCGGGGACCGGCTCTGGTTCACGGCCCGGAAGATCAATCTCTTAAGGCTCTTTATCAGGGTTTTCAAAGAGGTAAAGCTCAAGGGTTTCCTCGCCATGAGGCCGAAGAAAGAGGAACGGGACACCGGTGGGGCCGCCAAAAAGCACCGGGGCCCGGCCCGGCTCGACGGGATAGACGTTCTGGTGGACGGGAGCTTTGCCGCTACCCTGCCCCGCCGGAACGGCCGCATCGAATTCAGCTTCGAGAACCCCCAGGGCCGGCCCCGGGAGATCAGCATCTATTTCCCCTACCTCTTTAACCTGGGCGTTAAGGACCTGCAATCCAAGGGGACTCTTATGGCCGCCCCTCCCCGGCCGCCCATGCTCTGCCTGGGGGATTCTATCACCCAGGGCTTCGCTGCCGGGAGCGCTTCCCAGGGCTACGTGCCCCGTCTGGCGGCGGCCCTGGGCCTGGACGCCCTTAACCAGGGTATTGCGGGCTACGGCTTTAAGGCCGAAAGCCTGGACGGCCTGGACGCCTGGGCGGGGCCCCGGATCATCACGGTGGCTTACGGGACTAACGACTGGGAGACCACCGGGGACTTTGCCGCTCTTGACGCGAACCTGAGCGCCTATTTTAAGCGGCTCCGGGAGGTCTTTCCCCATACGCCGGTCTTTGCGATGAGCCCTATCTGGCGGGCGGACCTCCACAAGAAATCGGCCAACGGGGAAAGGCTTGAAAGGGTAGCCGAGCTTATCCGCCGGGAGGCTGCCCGTTACCGGGACGTTGTCGCGGTGGAGGGCTTTACGCTGGTTCCCCACGACCCGGACCTCTTTACCGACGGCTATCTCCACCCCAATGCCCGGGGCTTCGAATACTACGGGGATAACCTGGCGGCGGCTATCCGCTCCTCCCCCCAGTGGAAGGCCCTTGGCATCCGCCAATAGCGGATGCCAAAGCCCGTGGGACGGGCGGCCCGTCCTACGGGCCGAACTGTGGCGGGGGCCGGCGTCTTATAGGGTGTCCGGGGAATCGAGGGCCGCGGTCAGTCTTAGGTAACTCTCCAGGTAGCCCCCGCTCCGCCTTTTTACGGTAATGTCCAAGATCACATAGCCCTCGTCCAGGTCTACCCGGAACGCGCGAATGGTTACCGGGTCGGCCTCGGAAAGCCCCGCTTCGTCGGCCGCGGAACCCCGGACAATCTTCCTGACCCGGTAGGCCGCGGTGAAAAACCCGTCCCCCCCGGCCGGTTCCAGGATCATGCCAAAGAAGGGCGCCGTGAGCCGTTCCCGGGTATCGGCCTTGGCCGCTGCGGCCAGGGGCAGGTCCGGCCGGACTGCGGTATGGAGCAGGTAGCGTTTACCTTCCAGGGTTTCCAGGGCCACGAGCTCCCCGGGCCGGCCCGCAAAGAGCAGGTCCTGGAGCAGGGGGATGAGCCCTCCCTGGGGGGCCGTGGCGGCAACCCCGTTGAGGGCCGTAATAGAGGCGCCCTCCGCCAACTGCTGCTCCGCCGCGGGCGTGTAGGGGGCTGTGTAGATTATCTCCGCCCCGGACCGGGTCTCGCTCAGGCTCAGGCCCAGCCAGGGCCGTTCCGCCCGGCCGCCCCGGATCATCGCCGGGAGGGCCGCCGCCAGCCGTTCCGCAGGGACCGCGAAATTCAGGCCCGGATAGTCCGGCACCTGGGCAAAGGCTACCCCCACGAGCCGGCCCTCCCGGTCGACCACGGGCCCGCCGGAATTGCCGGGGTTCAGGGCGGCGTCTATCTGCATCACGTCCCCGATCTGGAGGAAGCGCCGGCCCAGGGCCGATACAATCCCGGAGGTTACGGTCTGCTCCAGCCCCACGGGAGAGCCGATGGCCACCACCGTGTCCCCCACTGCGGGGATAATCCGGTCCACTACGGAGAATATATACTCCGGCGCTACCTCGGCTTTGATCAGCGCCAGGTCCAGGGCCTTATCCCAGCCCAGCACCTGGGCCCGGATCCGGGCGCCCGAGGAATCTCCCATGCGGATATACATACGGGAATAGCCCTCGTAGGCCGGGTCCACCTCGGTGGCGATTACGTGGTAGTTGGTAACCAGGAGCCCCGAGGAATCCACAAAAAAGGCCGAGCCCAGGCTCTGTTCCCGGTAACCCTGGCCGTTCTGAACCCGGTAACCCCGGTCCACCAGCACCGTGGCCACCCCCTTGATCATGTCTGCGGGAGTGTCCTTCCCCAGGGCATAGTTCCGAATATCCCCGGCCACCAAAGCGCCGGCGCGCTCCGCCGCGGCCAGAAAGAAGGCCGCCGTCCGCCGCTGCTTTTCCGCGACGGCCGCCTCCAGGAACCGCAGGGCGTCCTCCGCTTCCAGGGGCGCTATCCGGTGGGCCCGGACCGCCGCCAGGAAGGCCGCCAGGTAATTCCCTGCGGCCAAGTCCTCCCGGGCCGCCGCCAGAATGATCCCGGCCTCGGTCCCCGCGCCGGTCAGGCCCAGGGCCGCCAGGGACCGGGCGTAGGAGGCGGCGTCCTCCCAGCGTTTCCCGTCGAGCGCCCGGGCCTGGGCGGCCTGGAGATTTTCCACAGCGATCCTTTCCAGGGTATCCAGACGGGCGGACAGCTCCGTATCAGGCTCGTAGGCGATACGGAACATGCCGATGAGGTGGATCGCCTTTTCCGGATCTTCCCGGGAAAAACGGTCAATATCCTCCAGCCGGTATTCACTGGCAGACTTTACCGGAAGCAGCCGGCCCGCAGCGGCCTCGGAGCTCAGACAAGCGGACAGGACCAGGCAGCAAAACCCGGCGGAGATCAACAGCTTATGCACACGCAGCATACTCATGGAACATCCTTCATCATCGCTTGAACCGGCTCAATGAGCACGGAATATTCCCGGATACCGTCCAGGTCTATATCCCAGGAACGGATAATCCGGCCGTCGGGGAGATATTCCTCCCCGGTCTCATAGCGCCCGTCCCCGTCCCAGTCGCTCTCCGAGGATTCGAGGAGCGGGCCGTAGTCCAGGAGCAAAAGATCACCGGGCAGGTCCTGTAAGGGGCGGAAGCGCCGGATGGTCTCCATCCTCCCGTCCAGGTTCAGGTCCAGGCGCTGGAGCCGGGGCGCTCCCAGGCTGAATTCCGTCTCCGCTACCGCCCGGCCATCCAGGTATTCGACCGACCGGAAGGGAACCCCCCCGGCCGTCTCGACCCGTTCTCTTGATCCGGTAAAGTTCCCGCCGGGCCGCTCAATCAACGCGGCATAGCTTGCCAGCATACGGCTCGTGAGCCGCAGCCCTGTATCCCGGGCCGGGTAGACAAAGCCTTCAAGCCCCAAGCCAAAATAGGCCTGGAACCTGATGGGCCTAAAGGAAAATTCCCCGGGCCGGTACTGGAAACTAAGCTCCCCCAGCCTTGCGGCCAGCACTGCCGGGTACTGTTCCCAGCCAAGTTCCGCAACGATCCAAGGCTCCGCCCAGGGCAGAGCCCAGTTCTGCCCCGACGCCACGCCGAAACGGCCCCTGGCAGGGAGACCAGCCTCGAAGTAAATCTCCCAATCATAGAGCAGGTCCTGGCCGATATCGTAACGATACTCGGCGAGAAGCCCGTCGACATACTTGGCAAAAGATTCAGGATACCCATCATAATCAGCATCCTCTGATATAACACCGGAAAAGCCCAAAAGGTTTCGCCCGAAGGCGTCCTGCTCCGCTTCTGTGGCCAGGAGATTCCAGACCGCCAGAATCAAATTCCAGTCGACCGTGGGTTCCCCGAAGAGCTCCGCCGCTGCCCGGGCCCCGTCAATGATTCCCAGGCGCAAGGCCGCAGGGATTGCCTCCGGCGCGCCCCCGCCCTTGGCCCGGTAGGAAGCGACCAGCCGGGAAGCCTCGGCGGTATCCGCCATAAAGGGAACGGCCAGCCAGGCCAGGCCGGGATATTCGTCCAGGAGAAAGCGGAACCTCCCCAGGCAGAACTCTATCAGGGCCCGTTCCCCGGCGCTCCCCGGCAACCGCCGGGCTTCGAAGCGGAAAATAAGCTCGACAAAGCGGCCGTCCCGGGGATAGCGCTCCAGAGCGGTGCGGCAGTCCCGGATCAGGCCGGGGGAAGCGCCTTCAAAAACACCGCCGGCATCTTCCTGGCCCATAAGCGCGCTGAGCCGGAGCAGGGCTGCGTTGGCGCCCGAAAGCGTATTCAGTATCGCCAGGGCCTCGCTAAAGGA
>JAITON010000074.1 GCA_031289935.1 Treponema sp. | reverse complement strand
ACGACCCGGGAGATCAGGCCGTAGCGGACCGCCTCATCGGCGTTCATCCAGTAGTCCCGGTCCGTGTCCTTTTCCACCTGTTCCGGGGCCGCGCCGGTTTCTTCGGCAATCAGGCGGTTGATCTTTTCCCGGAGCTTGTCCAGCTCCCGGGCGTGGATTTCGATGTCCGTGGCCACTCCCCGGATGCCCGACAGGGGCTGATGGATCAGGTAGTGGCTGTTGGGCAGCCCGATCCGCCGTTCCCTGGGGCAGGCGAGCTGGACGATGGCGGCGGCGCTGGCCACGAGCCCCATGCCCACGGCGATTACCGGGGGTTTCACAAAGCGGATCATGTCGAAGATGGCGTAGCCCGCGTCGGCGTCCCCGCCGGGGGAATCAATAAAGAGCCTGATGGGCTCTTCCCCCTGGTCTTCCATGAGCAAAAGCTGTTTGATGGTCTTTTCGGCCAGTTCTTTGTTGATTTCCCCGGAAAGCAGGATGGTCCGGGTCTTGAGCAGCCTGGTGATCAGCGGGTCGCCTACGAGGGCGCCGCCCGCCGAGGGTTCCGCCCTGGTCTGCTCTTCCTGGTCATCATCGTCATCATCATCAAGCTGTATTGTATACTGATTCATCATCGCTCCTTGCGTGAAGTTTCCCTATACTATACGAAAGCCGGAGAACAATCTAGGGCGGCGCCGCTTAACCGGCCGGTAAGCCCTTCGCTAACAATAGACCCGGGGGACCCGGGGGCTGATGCCGCAGGTGATTTCATAGGGGATGGTCCCGGTTTGGGCTGCCAGGTCCGCGGCGTCCGGGGCCGCGCCGCCAAAGACCGTGAGCCTTTCCCAGCGGGGAATAGCGGCGTCCGGGCCCAGGTTCAGCATACACTGGTCCATACAGATGCGGCCTACCTGGGGATAGAGCCGGCCCTGGACGAGGACCTGAAGCCGGCCGCTGAGGGCCCGGGGGAGTCCGTCGCCGTAGCCCACGGGAATGACGGCGATGGTGGTGTCCTCCGGGGCGGTCCAGATGCGGTCATAGGAGACCGGTTCCCCCCGGCGGAGATGCTTGAGGGCGACGATATTGGTCACGAGTTCCATGAGGGGCTCGGGACGCGGCTCCTGAGGCTCCGGCCTGCCCGGAGGCGAGCCCAGGGGCGAATAGCCGTAGAGGAGGAGGCCCGGCCGCACCATATCAAGCCAGGAATCCTCGTGGAGCAGTACGCCCCCGGAATTGGCGGCGTGGACGATACCGGGGTCGACCCCTGCCCGGCGTATGGCCTCCACGGCGGCCCGGAACCGGGCGAGCTGGTCCCGGGTATAGCGGAGGTCCCCTTCGGCGGCCGATCCGGCGGCGGCTAGATGGGTGGCGGTGCCGGCGTATTGTAACGAAGGTTTTGAGGCGATAAAGGCGGCGAGTTCCGGGGCCTCCTCCGGGGTACAGCCCAGCCGGCCCATACCGGTGTCGATCTTGAGGTGAACCGCCAGGCGCTTCCCTGCGGCGGCCCCGGCCGCCGAGGCGGCCGCCGAGACGAATTCCCGGTCGCTGACCAGGGGGATGAGTCCCAGGGACGCCGCCTCGGGAAGGTCCCCGGGGCTGGCCTGGGAGAGGAGCAGGATTGGCGCGTTAATCCCCGCCTGTCTGAGCTCGGCCCCCTCTTCCAGAGAGGCCGCCGCCAGGTACCGGACCCCGGCGGCTAGGGCGGCCCGGGCCACCGCCACCGCGCCGTGACCGTAGGCGCCGGCCTTAACGGGCATGCAGATTAGGGGCCCCGGCCCGATGCGGCCCCGTACCAGGGCGATATTACGGGCCAGCCGGTCCAGGTGGATGAGGGCCCGGGTTGCCCGCACTAGGACGCTGCCTTGCGGATCTCGTACTTAAAGAGCCTGGATAAGTTGTCGAAAATCCGCCCCTGGGGAATGAGCGGCTTCAAAGTTTTCATGGTATTCATATACCCCGGTTGACGGGGCCCTGTCAACTCTCGCTTGTGTTCTGTATAGAAGGGGCCGGGGGCGGCCGTTTGGTCAGGCCACCACGATGTTCACGAGCTTGCCCGGCACGGCAATCAGCTTGACGATGCGCCTGCCCTCGATCCACTTGGCGACCCCCGGCAGGGCCCGGGCCCGGGTCTCCAGCTCAGCCTTGCCCGTACCGGCGGGGGCGTTGAACTTGTCCCGAATCTTGCCATTGACCTGGACCACGATGAGCGCTTCGTTCTCCGTGCAGAGGGCCTCGTCCCAGACGGGCCAGGCGGACCTGAACACCGATTCGCTATGGCCCAGTTTCTCCCAGAGTTCCTCCCCCAGGTGGGGGGCGTAGGGGCTGATCATCTGCACCAGGGGCTCCCAGAGGCTCCGGGGCACGGCCTGTAGCCGGGCAAGCTCGTTGGAGTAGATCATCATGGCGCTGATGGCGGTGTTGAAGCTCAGGGTCTCCGTGTCCCGGCTCAGCTTTTTGATGGTCTTGTGGAGGAGCCGGACCAGGTCACCGGGGGCGGCTTCGGCCGGACCGTCCACTGGAGCCGGCCGGCACTTTTCGGCGATGGCCCAGAGGCGTTCCAGGAAACGGCTAGCCCCCACGAGGCCGGCGGTCGTCCAGGGCTTGGTGACTTCCAGAGGACCCATGAACATCTCGTAGACCCGCAGGCTATCGGCGCCGTATTCCCCTATGATGTTGTCGGGGTTGATGACGTTGCCCCGGCTCTTACTCATCTTCTGGTTGTCTTCGCCCAGGATCATGCCCTGGTTCACCAGGCGCTGGAAGGGTTCTTTGATGTTCACAAGCCCTAAGTCGTAGAGAACTTTGTGCCAGAACCGGGCGTAGAGCAGGTGGAGGACCGCGTGTTCGTTCCCGCCCACGTAGAGGTCCACAGGGGCCCAGTAGTCGATCTTGTCCCGGCCCGCAAAGGCCCTATCGTTTTGGGGGTCCAGGTAGCGGAGATAGTACCAACAGGAACCAGCCCACTGGGGCATGGTGTTGGTTTCCCGCTTTGCCGGGCCGCCGCATTGGGGGCAGCGCGTATTGACCCAGCCCTCAATGGCCGCCAGGGGGGATTCGCCGGTACCGGTGGGGAGGTAAGACCGGACCTCAGGCAGGCGGAGGGGGAGCTCGCGCTCCGGCAGGGCCTGGATGCCGCATTTTTCGCAGTGGACCACCGGGATGGGTTCGCCCCAGTAGCGCTGGCGGCTGAATATCCAGTCCCGAAGCTTATAGTTCACGGCCTTTTTGCCCAGACCCCGCTCCTCAAGCCAGGCAGTAACGGCCTTCTGGGCCTCGGCGGTAGGCATCCCGGTAAAGGGCCCGGAATTGACCGCATAGCCATAGGCTGCGGTACATTGGCCAACGCCGAAGGCGTTGACCTTGGGAGAATCCTGCGGATTCTCCAGCATTTTGTCCGGGGCTGTCGGGGATACTACCTGAATGATGGGCAAGTTGAAGGCCTTGGCAAAGTCCCAGTCCCGCTCATCGTGGGCGGGGACGGCCATAATGGCGCCGGTACCGTAGGAGATGAGCACGTAGTCGGCGATCCAGATGGGGATCCGCGCTCCGTTCACCGGGTTAATAGCGTAGGCCCCGGAGAAGACGCCGGTCTTGGTCTTGGCCAGATCGGTGCGCTCCAGGTCGCTCTTCTTGGCGGCCTCCTCCAGGTAAGCGGCCACGGCAGCCTGCTGCTCCGGCCCGGTGATTGTGGCCACCAGGGGGTGCTCCGGGGCGAGGACCATATAGGTGGCCCCGAAAAGGGTATCGGGCCGGGTGGTGTATACTTCTATGAAAAGGTCTCCGGTCTCTTGATTCGGCAGTTTTGCTGAAGACGAAACGAGAGGGCAAGTACTCAAATCAACTTTGAATACCACATTGGCCCCTTCGGAGCGGCCGATCCAGTTGCGCTGCATGAGCTTGACGGGCTCGGGCCAGTCTAGACCGTCCAGGTCCTCCAGGAGCCGCTCGGCGTAAGCGGTGATACGGAGGATCCACTGGCGGATACGCTTCCGGGTAACTTTCGTACCGCAACGCTCGCAGCAGCCATCCTTGACTTCCTCGTTGGCCAGGCCCGTTTTGCAGGAAGGGCACCAGTTGATGGGGCTTTCGGCCTCGTAGGCCAGACCCTTTTCAAAGAGTTTAAGGAAAATCCACTGGGTCCAGCGATAGTAGTCCGGGTTTGAGGTGTCCACCTCCCGGTCCCAATCGTAGGAGAAGCCGAAGGAATTGATCTGCTGACGGAATTTGTTGATGTTCGCGGCAGTAGTGACGGTGGGATGAGTGCCGGTCTTAATGGCGTAGTTTTCCGCCGGAAGGCCGAAGGCATCGAAGCCCATGGGGTGCAGCACATTGAAACCCTTCATACGCAGGTAGCGGCAGTAGATGTCTGTGGCGATGTAGCCTTCGGGGTGGCCCACATGGAGGCCCTGTCCCGATGGATAGGGGAACATGTCCAGGACATAGCGGCGCCTGTCCTTGGGGAAGGCCGGGTCCTCGATGGCCCGGAAGGTCTGGTGTTCGGCCCAGTAGCGCTGCCACTTGGGTTCAATGCTCTCAAAAGGGTACTTGGCCATAGGGCGCTCCTACTGATTTAATGCGGTATTTTATTCTTCGGTCTCCGCAGTCTTGAAGGCTTCGGCCGCCTTGATCACGTCCTCGGCAATGCGGCCCGAGATAGGCGCATAGTGGTCAAAGGCCACGCCAAAGGAACCCGTGCCGCTGGTAATGGACCTGAGATCGATGGAGTAGCGCAGCAGCTCCGCCTGGGGCACCTCGGCGCGGATCTCGGCGATACCGCCCACGCTGTCCTGGCCCAGGATCTTGCCCCGCTTGCCCGAAAGGTCGCTCATCACGTCCCCCAGGTACTTGTCCTCCACAAAGACCGTCAGGTTCATAACGGGTTCCAGAAGCGTGGGGTTGGCCTGCCGCATTGACTCCCTAAAGGCGTTCCGGGCGGCCAGCTTAAAAGACAGCTCCGAGGAATCCACCGGGTGGTATTTGCCGTCCACGATCTTCACTTCCACGTCCACCACCGGGTACTGGGCCATGGTCCCCCGGGCCATACCCTCGACGATACCCTTTTCCACGCCGGGGATGTAGTTCTTAGGGATGGCTCCGCCGAAGATGGCGTTCACAAACTGATAGCTCGCGCCCCGGGGCAGGGGGGCAATCTCAATCACCACTTTACCGTACTGGCCGTGGCCGCCGGTCTGTTTCTTGTGGGTGTACTCCGCCCCGGCCTTCCTGGTGATGGTCTCCCGGTAAGCCACCCGGGGGATGCGGGTCTCCATATCGATCTTCTGGTTGGCCTTGATCTTGTCCAGGGTGATATTGATCTGGAGCTCCCCCATGCCGGAAATCACCGACTCCTTGGTCTCGGCGTTAAACTGATAGCGGAAGGTCTTGTCCTCCTCAGCGGCCCGGACCAGGGACTCGCCCAGCTTATCCTCGTCCTTTTTCGCCAGGGCATTCACCGCCACCGAATGGACCGGCTCTGGGAGCCGCAGGGGGAGGAAGGTCAGGGATGCGTCCCCCGCAGTAATCGTATCGTTGGTCTTAAAGGAGGCCGACTTGGTCACAATGCCCACATCGCCGGCACAGAGTTCCCGAACCTCCTCAAGCTTCTTTCCCTGGCAGATATAGAGCTTGCCGATCCGCTCCTTCTTGTTCTCCGACACGTTCAGAGCCTCAGAATCCGTGGCCAGTTTCCCGGTGATGACCTTGACCCAGGAGAGCTTCCCGGAGAACTGGTCGTAAGTAGTACGGATCACCAGGGCTGAAAGGGGCTTGTCGGGATCGATAGGCACATCAATCCGTGCCGTAGCGCCCTCAGCCTCGGTACGGAGGGCCACGTCCTTGGCCGTCCGGGGGTCCGGCCCTGCCTCGGCGATAAAGTCCAACAGAGGCAGGAGCCCTGAATTCTTCAGGGTCGCCCCCGCAAAGACCGGCACAAAGGCCCCGGCCGCCAGGGCCTCCACAAGGCCCGCATGCATGTCCGCCGCTTCCAGGGAACCCGACTCAATGTACTTTCCCATCAGGCTGTCGTCCCCCTCGGCGGCGGCCTCAATGAGCCGCTCCCGGGCTGTAGCAGCCGCCTCCTGGTACTCCGCCGGGATAGGGGCCTCTTTCTCGACCCCCTCCCCGCCCGCCAGATAGGCCTTTTCGTTCAGAATATCAATCACACCCTTATAGGCGGCCCCGCTCCCCATGGGAAGGGTCACCGCTACCGGGCTCAGCTTAAATTTCTCCTTAATATCCGCCAGAGCCTTGTCAAAATCGGCCCGCTCCCCGTCCATCTTGGTGACAAAGACCCCCCGGGGCTTCTTCCGGCCATCCAGATTCCGCCAGAGCTTCACCGTCTCAATCTGCACTCCCGATGATGCATCCAGGGTAAGCAGGGCGAATTCCGAGGCCCGGAAACTCAGGATCACGTCACCCACAAAGTCCGAAGACCCGGGGGTATCAAAAAAATTGAGCTTCTTCCCCTTTCGGTCCACATGGCCCAAGGCGGTGTGGACCGATATCTTCCGCTCGATCTCCTCGGGGGCATAGTCCCCCACGGTTTTGCCCGATTCGACGGTCTCCGGCTTGGCGATAGCGCCTCCCGCAAAGAGGATGCGCTCGAAGAGGCTGGTCTTGCCGGTCTGCCCGTGCCCGGCGATGGCAACATTCTTGATGAGGTCTGTGGTATAACTCATAAGGGTCACTCCTTTAATGAAAGTCCCTCTATTATGAAGGGGAATGCATCACTTGTCAAGAAAAATTTTAAGAAAACCGCAGTTAATGGGTATACACGAGGGGATTCACCGTGTAGCCGTCCTTGTAGACCGTAAAGTGCAGGTGATAACCCGTGCTGAGCCCTGTGGTCCCCACATCGCCGATCCGCGTCCCCGTCTGGACATAGGTCCCGGCCTTGACCCTGACCACGCTCAGATGGGCATAGAGGCTCCGGTAGCCCGAATAATGGGTAATGACAATGTAGTTGCCGTTGGTCGCGTTATAGTCTACCACCGAGACCCGGCCCGCCATGGCGGCGTAGACCGGGGTCCCCAGGGGCGCCGGTATATCAATCCCGGTATGGAACTGTCGGCTGCCGGAACCGAAAGGGTCAATCCGGCTGCCGTAATAGGAACTGATGCCGCGATAGCCCCGGAGAGGCCACATAAAGAGGTCGCCGTTAATCTCCTGGAGCAGGGTGGAATCCATCTTGGCGCCAGGGATAAAGAGGCCGAAGCCTGCGGCTATCTGCTCCGAAAAGAGCTCGTTGGCTGTTTGAACCGCTACGGCCTCAACGCGATACCTTTCCGCCAGCGCCGCCAAGGTATCCCCCGAAGCCACGGTATGGAAAATCCCGTCCTGGTTAGGCACCTTCAGCACCTGTCCAATTTGCAAGAGCCGGGTATTGCTGATCCCGTTCACCGAAATCAGGGTGTCCTGATTCAGACCGAAGCTGATGGCCAGCTCGCTGATGGTATCCCCCGAAACCACCTTGTAGGCCGAATAGAGCAGGGGTAGGGGCCGGGAAAAGACATCAGGCTCGGGCAGCCCTTCCAAGAGGAGCTCCTCAGCCTCGCCGATATCCTCGGACAAAACATAGGACTGGCCTTCCAGAGAGGACATACCCATGCCCCCCACTGCATCGGGAAGCGCCCCCGCCCCGGCAAAAGCCAGAACCGCCTTCCGGGGAAGAAGGAAAGAAATGATAGAAACCATCGACCAAAGGGTCCCAAAAAGCATGACCATCCGCATCAGCGGCTGGACCCATGCACGCAGCCCTATCCGTACTCCCATAGGTTGCATTTTCCTTTTCATATAAAACTAATTCTTATTATAACATCGGTTGGTATCTTTATGCAATAAAGTTTTTTCGATTTTTGCCTGCAAAAAACGGGCCCCTTCCTCCCTGGAGTCAAGTTAATCATCACCCTCCTGAGTGCTGTCCAGAATGATGAGGGCATCCCGGATTTCCGCCGCCCGCTCGTAGTCCTCGGCCTCCAGGACCTCGTCCAGTTCCCTGGTAAGCTCCTCCCGCCGGTTCCCGCTACGCTCCCAGAAACTTTCCTTAAGGAATTCCTCCCCAGGAAGCCCCGCCAAGGCGATAACCCGGCCACTCAGGCAAATCGGACAACCAGCGCGGACCGCCAGGGCCAGGGCATCGGACGGTACGGCCTCCAGGCAAAACTCCCCAAGGACCAGCCGGGCGTGGAGCAGCCCGCCGGCCATATCGTAGATTTCCACCCGGCTCAGTTCCATGCCTCCCCGCCGCAGGACTTCCAAAAAGGAATCATGAAGCAGGGGCCGGGGAGAAGCCATGCTGCCAAGACCTATCAGGATAGACTGGGCTTCTTCCTGCCCCAGATAGACGGGGACTACCGTTTCCGAGCCCAGGGGCCGGAGCAGGGCCCGGTATCCCCGGCCCGTCCTGGCGATGGTCCAAATCTCCGCTTCCTGTATCATGATCCCCCGCTGATAAGGTCCGGTAAAGCTGCCAGGAGCCGCCGTGCCTCTACCGCCGATCCCGCCGCCGGAACCAGATCAAGGGCCGCCGTCATGGCCTCCCGGGCCTCCCCTACCAGGAGGAGGCCCTGGAGCCGGGCCTCCTCCACAGCCCCGGAGTCAGTCATCGCGGCGATAAGCTCCTCCACCTCCGGCGCGGCGATCCCCTCCCGGCGGGCCGCAGCAAAACAGCGTTCCACCAGGGGCCGGGAGCCGCCCCTTTCCCCCAGGTAAATGAGCAGGGGGAGGCTCCGCTTACCCTCCACAATATCGTCCCCCCGCTTCTTGCCGGGGTTTCCTGTACTCAGATTTTTCACATCGTCCAGTATCTGGAAGCCCAGACCCAGCTTCTCCGCCGCGTCTCCCAGGGGCCGGTCCAGACTCAGGGCGCCCGGTGCAGCCAGGACCCCCAGAACTGCGGCCAAGGCGGCGAGGCTCCCGGTCTTGAGGCGGCACATCAGGGCATAGTCCCCTCGTCCAGGCAGCTTTACCCCGGAACCCTCCCGGTGCCATGTAATGTCCAGGGCCTGGCCCAGGTGGAGCCGCCGCATATAGGCGCCCCAGCTTGAGTAAACCCGTTGTTGCAACTCCACCGGGGCCGTCCAGGCCTCAATGCAGGCCAGCCCTGCAAAATAGAGAAAGGAGCCGCCGTTGATGGCCATGCCGGCCCCGTAGAGCAGGTGTACCGCCGGGCTGCCCCGGCGCTCCAGGGAATGGTCCTCAATATCATCATGGATGAGGCTGGCGTTGTGGGAAAGCTCCACCAGGGGCGTCAGGGGCAAAGCTGCATCGCCGCCCCCCAGAGCCTCGCAAACCAGGCTCATAAGCAGAGGCCGCCAACGTTTACCCCCCCGGGAGATAAGGTCCAGGCCCGGCTGAACGAGGCCATGGACCATGCCGGGGGGCAGTTCGTGTTGCCCAAAGACTGCCCCAAGCCAGGCAGGGGACGGGTTTTCGGGGAGGGCCAGCCTCAGAGCGGCCTCAATTTTGTCAAGCCGGAGACGGTATTCGTCTTTCATCGCTTGTCCAATCCTATATAGTAGGTCTCGAATGATCCAGACCGGCAGGCCTGGGGCTTAAAGCTCTTGCCGGTCCCGAAAAGGCGGCGGATTTTTTGAAGCAGCCCCGCTGTATCGCCCCCCTGGAAGACCTTGACCGCCAGACGCCCGCCTTTTGCCAGGCCGGTTTCGGCGTAGTTCAGAGCCTCTTCCGCCAGGACCAGGGAGCGGAGGGTGTCCACGGAACGGTTTCCCGTGGTGGCCGGCGCGGCATCGCAGAGGATCAGGTTGTAGGGCCCCTGGTCCTCGATGGCGGCCCGGACTCCGGGCAGGGTAAAATCCCCCTGGATAAAACTGAAGCGCTCCCCCTCAAAGAGTCCCTGGTCGTACTGCCGGGACAAGGGCGCCAGGTCCACTGCCGCCAGAAAGAAACCCCGGCGGCTACCGGCCTTACGGAGCACGTAGAGGCTCCAACTCCCCGGCGCAGCCCCCAGGTCCAGGACCCGGAAGGGCTGCCCGCTGGCGGGCAGGAGGAAGAACTTTTCATCCAGTTCCTGTAACTTATATACCGAACGGGCCGGATAACCCTCTTTCTGGGCCCGGAGCGCCCAGTGGTCGGGCTTTTCGTACTGTCTCATAGCCTGCGTCAGTATAATGCAAAGCCGGCGCTTTGTCCCATGGTCAATTGGCATCATCGCAAAAATCTGCTTTAATGAGGAAATGAAAACTGGCATGAAGGCCCGCAAAATTGAAGATCCCCGGCTGGACCGCCTGCTCTGGTTCACCGGGCTTGGGGTGCTGGCCCTGACCCTGGCGGCGCTTCTCATTTTCCTGGGCTTAAGGAACCGGCGGAGCGGCGGGGAGGAAGGCTTTACCGGAATGGGAACTATTACCCTGGTTTTTAGCTGCCCCTGGGAACGGGTTATAGAAAGCGGCGTCCTGGAGACGCTTGCCCGGGAGTTTGAGAAACAGGAGGGGAATATCAGGATTCAGCTTGAGACCGGTTCCTACGCCGGTCAGGCGGATGTCCTGGGCCTGGATCCCCGGCATCAGACGGCGGAAACGGTGGAAGAGGCCCAGGCCCTGGTCTCCTTTATGGATCTTTTCTTTTACAACATTGATATTCTTCAAGCCGCAGGCTTTGACCGGCCGCCCAAGACCCGTACCGAGGTACTCGACATGGCCCGGGCGGCCACAGAGGCCGGCTACCGGGGGCTGGATCTCCGCCTGAGCCCCCAGGACCCCCTGGCCCTTGACCGGGATATTTTCCCCTGGATCTGGGCCTCGGGAGCGCGGCTCGCGGAGGGGGGGGAACTCCGCTTTGACAGCGCCCCGGTACGGACCATCCTCCGCTTCCTGGCGGAGCTCTACCAGGACGGCCTTGCGGGGACCGATGCCCTGGAACGCCGCGGCGAGGACGGGCTTCGGGACTTTATGGCCGGGAAAACAGCCATGATGACCGGCTCCATCCGGGATATTGCGGCGGTAGAGGCGGCGGAGGGGCTTTCCTTCGGCATTGCCGCCCTTCCCGGCCCCGCCGAGATGACGGGGAAGCCCCTCATCGGGCTTTCGGTCTGGTCCGCCGGTATTTCCCCCGGTACCGCCCACCCCGAGGAGGCCCGGCGCTTCCTCGGCTTTTTAGTGGAGAACCGGGGCCGAATCGCCGGGGCTTCGGGCGGGGGGCCTGCCGGGCAGAACCCGGGAGCAATCCCGGAAACCTTCGCCGCCGAGAGCCTCCGGGGGAATTCCCTCTATGTGAAGGCCTGGGATATCTGGGAGGCCGGGGAGCCTGCCGTTGACCTGGCGGGCCTTGAGAACCTGGGCCCCCTCGATACCATCATTCGGGAGGAGCTCAACCGGATGCTGAGCGGGGATCAGAGCCCCGAAAACACCGCCCGGACCGTCCAGCGCCGCTGGGAAGAGTATCCCTAGGGTCTTGTTTGATGGCCGGGCACCGCTGTGTCGATGGCGGGCACCGCCGTGGCCGGGCCGGGCACCGCCGTGGCTGAGGCGGCCACCGTCGTGGCTGAGGCGGGCATAGTCGTGGCCGGGGCGGGCATAGTCGTGGCCGGGGCGGCCACCGCCGTGGCTGAGACGGGCACCGTCGTGGCCGGGGCGGGCACAGCCGTGGCCGGGGCGGGCATAGTCGTGGCTGAGGCGGGCATAGCCGTGGCCGGGGCGGGCATAGTCGTGGCTGAGGCGGCCACCGCCGTGGCCGGGGCGGGCATAGCCGTGTCGATGGCGGGCACCGCCGTGGCCGGAGACCGCCCCCTGCACCTTGCCAGCGAGCCTCGATGCCATCCCAGCGCGAAGTCCGTGCGGCTACATTTCCTGTGTGCCTGTATCATCGGATAGCATGTT
>JAITON010000040.1 GCA_031289935.1 Treponema sp. | reverse complement strand
CCCCCCCCCCCCGCCCATGCCGGCAGGATGGGGGGCACTCCTACCGGATTGCAGCCCAGTTGGCGCGCAAACTGGACTATCGGGGACATTCAACTGGTTCATAAGCAGGAACATACCGGCACTATACCACGGCAGGGTCAAAGTTGTCAAGTGGTTTTCGCGAATTTTTGTTGAAATTTTGTCGTTTTTCCCATGTTTTTTCCCGTACGTTTATGACGCTGATCCATACCTTCGCCATGTTTAACTGCCCTTCCCGGGCGCCTGGTAACCAGTCTGCCATAATTTCCTCCTGTTTCACGCTCAAAATTGCCCCATTTGCCTGAGCGAATGGGGCATTAGTCTCAGAGTAGAGCAGAGGGCGCGGAACTTGTCAAGTTTTTATGGCGTTCCCGGCCTTGACAGATTATCCGGGAGGGGCTATACTCGGAAGTACTTAAAGGAGATAGGTTTCAGTATGAAAAACATCCGCCGGTATCCTGTTTTAGCGGTCATTCTCTGCCTGATGGCCGCTCCGGGGGCCCTGGCCCAGCAAAACGCCGATTGGAACGAACCCAACGACCGGCAATCCCAGGCCACGCCCATGCCGCTCAACGCCCGGGTAGAGGCGTTCATCTCCCCCGGTGATGCGGACTGGTACCGTATCATGCTGCCTGCCCAGGGGGGTTACCTGGAAATCTCCACCGGGGGGGCCCAGGACACGCTCCTCTCCCTCTACGACGCCAAGGGGAACGAGCTCGGCAGCGACGACGATTCCGGCGAGAATAGCAACGCCCTGCTCTACGGGACTCTTGCGGGGGGCATCTATTATATTGAAGTCTCCTGCTACAGTTGGTCCTCGGGGGCCTATTCCCTCCAGATATTGGCGCTCCCCGAACACCCCCTGCTCAGTCTGCTGAATGCAACGGGCTACACTATCTATTACCTCTATGTCCGGCCCTCGGAGGGCGGCGGCTGGGGGAACGACCTCCTGGGCTACGACACCCTCTGGACCGGTAATTCCTTTGACATTAGCCTGAACGGCCCCGGATACTGGGACCTCATGGCGGTGGACGAAGACAACGATTCCTATACGATCTATGGCTTATATATCCAGACCGATTCAAGTTATAGACTGACCATTGGAGATATTGACTGGTAAGGAGAAGTCCTATGAACCCTTTGTGTGTTAAAAAAATCCCTGCGTTGCGTACGCTGTGCGCCCTCTGTGTGCTCTGCGTCCTGTCTTTCTCTATTCTGGGCGCCCAGGAGGTGGACCGGGACGAGTTGAACCAGGGCCTGCCGGGGAACATTAACTTTTTCAGCTACGAGGGCCCCCACGCGGTGATTGATTCCCGGGCCCAGATCCTGAGCATCGGTACGGGGCTGGGGAGCCTGGTCAATCTCGGCCTTGCCGAAGCGGGGGGTCAAACCCGCTACTTCGTAATTCACTCGGTCAGCGACGGCGAACCGGGCCGGCTCAACGCGGACATCTTCGGCCTGGGGGTTGATACGGGGGTGGACCATATCAGGAATCTCCGGTCGATCATCCAGGGCTATTTGCAGGCCGCCTATGGGTATTCTGCGGATGACGCGGCCCTGCTGGCGGAATTTATCACGATTTATAACGCGGTGTTCCGGGGGAACTGGGACTATTTCAGCTCCCGCTACAAGCTGCCGGTCTTAAACCGGCTGACTCCCGGCCAGGCCGGGCTGTCGATCCGCTATGACGAATGGCCGGGCCGGACCCTGATCCTGATCCCCCTGGGCCGGGAAGGCTTAAGCTCGGTAGACACGAGCGCCATCACCTCTGCGGAGGTCATCGATCAGATGCGTTCCGAGGAAGGGATGGGCATTGATCAGCGGCAGGATATGGTGGACCTTAAAGAGCGGGAGGCCGACGCCGCCGCAGAGCAGGCCGCCATGGAGCGGGAGGATATTGCCCGGGAAGCGCAGAACGTCGCCGGGGAGCGGGAGGAAGCGGCCCAGGAACGGCAGGACCTTGAGCGGGACCGGGAGCAGCTCCAGGCCGATGAGGCGGCGGGCAATCTAACCCCCGATGAGGCGGCGCAGCAGGCCGCAGCCCTGGACGAGCGGGAGCAGGCCCTTGAGCAGCAGGAAGCGGCTCTGGACCAGCGGGAAGAGACCCTGACAGACCGCCGTGAGGCTGCGGACGAGACCGAGGCCTTTGCCGAGCAAAAGGCCGAAGAGGCCCGCCAGGACCGGCAGGAGATCGCCGGGGATCAGCAGACGATTATCGCGGGGGGGAGTCCCCAGACGGCTGCTCCCCCGGCGGCGGCTTCCGGGGTGCTGGGGGCGCGGCTCGCGGATTCCCAGAATCAACTGGGCAGCATTGTCCGGCTGGACAGTTCCACGGGGCAGGAGACCCGGCGTTCGGCCCTGAACACGGTAAACGTCAGGACTATTACCCTCGTGGGGGGCCGGCTCTTTGCCGTGGCCGGGAGCAACCAGGGGGCCAACCAGGCAATCCGTCTGGTGGAGATCAACAGCCAGACCCTGGAGATGACGAACCAGGGGGCCGTGGATATCCACCCCCAGAGCATGATCTGGGTAAGCGGGAACAATCTCTACGCCATTACCGTGTCGGGGGGGAGCTATTACCTGGCCCGGTTTAATACGGACCTGGAACTCCAGGCCCAATCCACGGTGGCGGTCCACCCCTGGGCCTCGGTACTGATCCAGGGCAGCATGATCATCAGCCAGCGGGCCGACGGCAGCGCTCTGGTCCTCGATATGACGAACCTGACGGAGGCTTTGAGGAACTAGGCGCCGTAGATGTGCTGGAACTCGTGGAGGAGTTCCAGGGCCTTTTCCTTGCAGCCGCCGCAGACGGTGCCGATCTTGGTGGCCTTTTGTAAGTCTTCCCAGGTCCGGGCGCCGTTCTGCCAGGCCGTTTCGATGTCTTTGTCGGTGATATTGAGGCAGTGGCAGATTTCCGTGGCGGCCTCTTTGAGCATCCCCGGCCGGCCCGTCTGGGCGAGGTAGTCGTCGATGGCCGCCCGCAGGGCCTTATCCCCCAGAACCGAGCAGTGGATCTTATACTCCGGGAGCCCCCCGAGCTTGGCCACCAGGTCTTCGGGCCTGAGGGTGTAGGCCTGGGCGATGCTCATCCCCTTGACGATCTCCGAAAGCATACTCGTGGACGCGATGGCGCTGGCGCAACCGTAGGTCTTCCAGCGCACGTCAATAATGAGATCGTCTTTGATCTTGAGGAGCATGAGCATCTGATCCCCGCACTTGATATTCCCGGTCTGTCCCCGGGCGTTGGCGGCAAAGTCCGATTCATCCCCCAAAAGCACGTTCCGGGGGTTGGTGAAATGATCCTTGACCGTATCCGAATATAACCAGTCTGACATCGTTTTCTCCTTTTATGTTAAGGTTGACATGGCCCGCAGCCGCGCGATAATAGGCGGCAGGGTTTTGATCACATAGTCGATAGCTTCATGAGTAATGCCCCAGCCCAGGCTGAAGCGGATGGAGCCGTGGGCCAGCTCCGGCCCCGCCCCGATGGCCAGGAGCACATGGGATGGTTCCAGGCTCCCGGACGCGCAGGCCGAACCTGTGGAAACCTCAATGCCCGCCAGGTCCAGGGACAAAAGAATGGCCTCCCCCTCGGCGCCGGGGAAGGAGACGTTTAAGGTATTGGGGAGCACGTCCCTTGGATGGCCGTTCACCTTGATACGGGGAACCGCCGCCAGGAGCCCGTCCCGAAGCCGCGTCCGCAGGCGGCCCATCTCCAGGGCATATTCGGCAAGGCTCTCCCCGGCGAGCCGGGCTGCGGCCCCGAAGCCCAGAATCCCTTGGTTGTTGTAGGTGCCGGCCCGGAAACCGTCTTCCTGATGGCCCCCGTGGATCAGGGGGAAGAGGGGCGAGCCCTTCCGCACATAGAGGGCCCCGATCCCCTTGGGCCCGTAGATCTTGTGGCAGGACATGGTGAGGTAGTCCACACCCAGCGCGTTCACGTCCACGGGAATCTTCCCAACGGCCTGAACCGCATCGGTATGCACCAGGCTCCCGGCGGCCTTTGCCAGGGAGGCAATGGCGGGGATATCCTGGACCGTACCGATCTCGTTATTGGCCATCATCACCGACACGAGGAGGGTCTTTTTCGAAAGGGCTTTCTTGAGGGCCCCCATATCCAACTTGCCGTCGCCGTCCACGGGCAAAAAGCTGACGGTATAGCCCAGGGACCTCAAGTTTTCGGCGGAATTGAGCACACAGGGGTGCTCTATGGCCGTGGTGATGATCTCGTTCCGCTCTCCCCTGGTCATGAGGCTGCCCATGGTCTTAAAGACCGTGTTATTCGATTCGGACCCCCCGGAGGTAAAGATAATCTCCCCCGGTTTCGCTCCGATCAGTTCCGCCAGGGCCCGCCGGGAGTCTTCGACCCGGACCCGGGCCGCCCGCCCCGATGCGTGCATGCTGGATGCGTTACCGTAGAGGTCAAAGGAATCGATCATAGCGGCCCTTATCTCGGGCCGCAGGGGGGTAGTAGCGTTATAATCCAGATATATATGTGTATCCATAGTAACTCTCTGAGTTTAGTATACTGCTATTTAGTCTTTTGGTAAAGGGGGAGTGGGTGGCCACCTCCCTAGGGAGCGCGCTGATTGCGGAATACCGAGTCTAGGAGAAAAAGCAACGATCTGTTATATTAGAACTATGCGTATTTTATCGTGGAATGTCAACGGGATACGGGCGGTGGAAAAACGGGGGTTTTTGACCTGGTTTAAGGAAGATTCCCCGGATGTCCTCTGCCTACAGGAAACCAAGGCCGAACCGGGGCAGCTTTCCCCGGAACTGCTCCACCCTGCCGATTCCAGGGGACGGCCCTACGAGGTCTTCTGGGCCAGCGCCAAACGGAAGGGTTATTCCGGCACGGCCATCTACAGCCGGATAGCGCCGGAAAAGACCGGCTTTATGGGTGTTCCAGAATATGACGATGAGGGCCGGGTGCTCCGGGCGGATTTTCCCGGCTTTGTCCTGCTCTGCGCCTACTTTCCCAACTCTCAGGACGCGGGCGCCAGGCTCCCCTACAAGCTGGGTTTTTGCGCCGCCATGCTGAAGCTCTGTGATAGCCTGGTGTCCCAGGGCCGGCACATCCTGCTCTGCGGAGACTATAATATCGCCCATAGGGCCATTGATCTGGCTCATCCCAAGCAAAACGAAGGAAACGCCGGCTACCTGCCCGAGGAACGGGCCTGGATGGATACTTTTACCATTGCCGGGTACGTGGATAGCTTCCGTCATTTCTACCCCGAAGAGCCGGAACACTACAGTTGGTGGACCCAGCGTGTCCCCGGCACCCGGGAGCGGAATGTGGGCTGGCGGATCGACTATCACTGCGTGGACAAGGCTTTTATACCCCAGGTCAAGAGCGCCCGGATCCGTACCGATGTCTATGGCTCCGACCATTGCCCGGTGGAAATCGATCTTGCCCTATAGTAAGGAGGAGCATACCGTGAGAATCAAATACAATGCCCCCACCACCTTGACCTTCACCTTTATCAGCGCGATGGTGCTGATCCTGAGCCTGACCTTGTTCCAGGGCCTCACCGGGACCTGGTTCGCCGCGCCGGGCCGGGGGAGCTTTAACGCGGGGGACATCCGCTGCTGGATCACTCTCTTTACTCACGTGCTGGGCCACGCGAACCTGGATCACTTCCTTGCAAACTTTTCCTTTATATTGCTCCTGGGGCCTATCCTGGAGGCCAACTACGGGTCCCGGGCCCTCTTCTTGATGATCCTTATCACCGCCCTGGTTACCGGTGTCCTGAACGTGCTCTTCTTCCCCACCGGGCTTTTGGGCGCATCGGGGGTGGTCTTTATGATGATCCTCCTGGCCTCCTTTACCAACTTTAGCAAGGGGGAGATTCCCCTCACTTTCATTCTGATTCTGGCTCTCTACCTGGGGCGGGAAATCATCGACTCCTTTAGCTCCGATGATATCTCCCAATTCGCCCATATCGCCGGTGGTTTCTGTGGGAGCCTCTTCGGATTCTTTCGTCCCGGGAAGCGGGTAAAACTTATTGAGTAATTGAGGTGCTTATGCAGAAGGAATTTTTACCCTACGATACGGTCCGCAACAATGCCCTCAGGCTGGCCCATCATATCTACCGGGACGGCTTCGTTCCCGACGTAATCTACGTCTCCCTTCGGGGCGGAGCCTACCTGGGGAACGTGATCAGCGAGTACTTCAAGATTCTCCGCCGGGAGGCTGAGCGTCCGGTCTATTATGCCGCAGTGGTGGCCCGGTCCTATACCGGAGTTAGGGAATCGAGCCCCAAGATCAAGGTTGAGGGCTGGACCTATGCCCCCGAATACCTCCGGGTGGGAGACAAGGTGCTTCTGGTGGATGATATTTTTGACACCGGCCGGACCATCAATCACCTGGCGGAGCTGATTCTGGACAAGGGCATCCCCCGGAACGATCTCAAAGTGGCGGTCCACGACTACAAGTATTTCTACGATAAACCCGACCAGCTCCGCATTCAGCCCGATTACTGGTGCCGGAAGCACGAGCTTTCGGTACAGGACGAGGACCGCTGGATCCACTACATGAGTCACGAGCTCGTGGGCCTTAGGCCGGAGGAGCTTGAGACCCACTACTACGCCGCTGATCCCGAGCTCCGGGAAATCCTGGAAACCATGCACCATGAAGCTAATTTGCGGGATTGACGAGGCGGGCCGGGGTCCTCTAGCCGGGCCGGTCTCTGCCGCTGCAGTGATTCTGCCCGGAAACTTTCCCCGGGAAATCCTCGCCGACTCTAAGGTGCTGAGCGAGGCCCACCGGGAAGCTGCCCGGGAGATTATCCTCCGGGACGCAGCCGCTTGGGGTATCGGCTGGGCGACCCACGAGGAGATCGACGCCCTCAATATCCTCCGGGCCAGCCTTTTGGCCATGAGTCGGGCCTACGCCGATATGCGGGAACGCTTCCCCGGTAGTATCCCCGGCGAGGCCATTGTTGACGGCCTCTACACACCGGACCTGGCCTGGGCTGTCCCGTGCAAGGCCCTGGTCAAGGCCGACAGCAAGGTTCCCGAGGTAATGGCCGCTTCAATTCTGGCCAAGACCGAACGGGACCGGAAGATGGCCGAGTACGCCCGGCTCTATCCAGAATACCGTTATGAGAAGCACAAGGGATATCCCACCAGGGAACACCGGGCGCTCATCGCCCAGTACGGGCCTTCGCCCATCCAACGGCTGAGTTTTACCCTGCGATCAACAACTCCGCCAAGAACGCCCTAAAGGCGGTGGCGGCAATAAGGGCGTTGGGGGTTTCTCCAGTACGATGATCCGGGCCTTTTTCCCGGAGACCAGTACCGGGAGATCCGCCTCTACCGCCAGGCTCCCTGCCCTTTCCACCCCGGCCAGGAGCTCCTTCCCGCAGGCCGTCAGTACCACGGCCCGGCCGCCGCTCTTGAGGGCTGCGGCAAAAACGACAGCCATATCGGCGTAGAAGCGCTCCAGGGAACCGCTGATTAACTTGACCTTAACCGGCAGTTCTCTCTGCGCGGCTCCGGGCCTTCCCCGGCGGGCAGCCTTGGCTGGACCCGGAGGCTCGTAGAGGCCCCAGGGCGGGTCGGTGATGACGGCGTCCAGTCCTCCGGGGAAACGCTCCGCCAGGCTAAAGGCGTTGGCCCTTTCGATGCGGCTTTCGCCGCCGCTCCCCAGTCCGGCGAGCTTCTTACGGGTGTAGGCCAGGACGGTTTCATTGGTATCGGAGGCATGGACCATCGCCTTGGGGAAATACTTAAGCCGGGCCGCCGGGATGGAACCGTAGCCACAGAAGGGGTCGGCTACGGTTTCGCCGAAACAAGGCCGTGAGAGCCAGCAGAGAGTCCAGGCCAGGGGCGGCGGCAGCTCACCTGAGTGGAGGGACTTTTCCCAGGAAGCGTGCCGGCTGAGCCGCTTCATAAAGACCGAGAAACCTTCGCTGCGGTAGAGAAACCAGAACTCCGTGTCGGGCCGGGACCGGTGGGGCCGCATCCCGGACCGCATCGCAATATAGCCCTCGGCCCGGGCCAGGAGACCGTTGTCCAGGGAAACCAGCCGGTTTTCCAGGGAAGCGATCAGCCTAAAGCTACGAATTTTCCGGTTGTTGAGCGCCAGGACCGACTCATCGGCAGGAATTATGCCGCCAAAGGCCGAGCGGATATGGGCTTCCAGGGCGCTTTGGGGATCTCCGGCCTCCCGGGCTTCCCTCACACTGATAACTGCAAAGATATTGTTGAAGCAGAAGAAGTTGAGCCGGTCGTAACTCAGGGAGGTTTCGAACAAAAGCGCCCCCTCCAGAAGCTTGTGGATAATCACATCACTTAACCGCTCCCGGACCACAGCGGCAATCAGGGTTTGCAGACCCGGCGCGAAGCTCCCGTAGTATAGTGCCAAGGACCTACTCCATTAGCTGCATCCCGTGGTTCCCCCGCAGGTATCGTGCGATACCCACGCCAAAGCTTAGCTGCATCCCGTAGTTCCTCCGCAGGTATCGTGCGATACCCGCACAAAGCTTAGCTGCATCCCGTGGTTCCTCCGCAGGTATCGCATTTCATACAGGTCCCGTTACGGACCAGGGTAAAGTAGCCGCAGCTCGGACAGGGGTCGCCCTCGTAACCCTTGATACGGGCCAGGGCGATTTGCTCGTTCTGGGAAGGGGCGTTACCCTGGGCGCTGCTCCTAGCGGCCGTTCCGGCGGCCTCGACAGTATTCAGAACAGAGCCCTGGGCTCTGTCCTGGGGAGAAGCGACGGTATCCTTGCCCCCTACGGGCCTGGGCTTGGCTATAGGGGAAGCTCCTTGAGGGGAGTCTTCCTGGGGGGGTTCCCGGGGACGGGCCTTCTCGCTCTCGTGGGGGCGGAAACCGGCGCTGATCCTGGCCAGGCGGGTTTCCAGGGGCAGGACGGCGCCGGAGCCCTCGTTCCGGGTAGCGGTGGTCAACAGATCCTCGGGGCGCACCTGGCCCAGATCAGTCCGTTTGAGGTAGCTGATGGCCAGGTCCCGGAAGATGTAGTCGATAACGCTGGTGGCCATCTTCACATAGTCGTGGCCCGAGACCATACCGTTGGGCTCGAAGCGGGAGAAGGTAAAGGCGTCCACGTACTCATCCAGGGGCACTCCGTACTGCAAGCCTAAGGAAACGGCGATAGCAAAGCTGTTGAGGAGGCTCCTGAATGCGGCCCCCTCCTTGTGCATGTCGAGAAATATCTCCCCCAGGCTGCCGTCGGCGTATTCCCCGGTGCGGATGAAGATGGAGTGCCCGCCAATCTTGGCCTTCTGGGTATAGCCCGCCCGGCGGTTGGGAAGGAGCCGCCGGCCACCGCGATTTTCCGCCTTGACCGGGGGCCGGTCCCCGGCGGCCTTGGGGGCCTCCATGCCCCGCTCCACCGCCAGGATAGTGTCCGCCAGGTGGTCCGTACCAGGGGCGAAAGACGAGAGGGGCTGGGAGAGCTTAGAGCCGTCCCGGTAGAGGGCCACGGCCTTGACCGCGCTCTTCCAGGCCAGGAGGTAGGCTCCCTTGACATCCTCATAGTTAGCGCTGTTGGGCATGTTGATGGTCTTGCTGATGGCCCCGGAAATAAAAGGCTGAACCGCCGCCATCATGCCGATGTGGGCCTGCCAGGGGATAGACCGCCTGCCGTTCTTGCCCGAGGGCGTGGCGGTATCGAATACGGCGTAGTGCTCCTGTCTGAGGATGGGGGCGCCCTCAAGACCCATGGTGCCACAGGCGTAGAGTTCTGCGGCCTCAAGGTCTTCGGCGCTAAACTCCAGGTGCTTGAGGAGGCTGAACCCCGGCAGGGACCAGGTAGCCTCGGGCACCCGGAGGGTCTTCTCCACAAAGTCCTTACCCAGGATCCAGGGATTAAAGACCCCTTCCAGGTTGAGGGCCGACTCCAGGGCCGCTTCGGCGGCGGAAAGAGCCAGAGGACTAAAGCCCAGGGCTTTCAGGGCCTCGGTGTTGAGGGCCGGCGCGTCTTTCAGGGTCTTCTTGCCCGTAGCGTAGACGATAATCTCGTCAATTTCTTCCTTGTTATAACCCAAATTTTCCAGAGCCGGGAGCACGGACTGGTTGATGATCTTGAAGTAGCCCCCGCCGGCCAGCTTCTTAAACTTGACCAGGGCGAAGTCGGGTTCCACCCCGGTGGTGTCGCAATCCATAAGGAGGCCGATAGTGCCCGTGGGAGCGATGGCCGTAACCTGGGCGTTCCTGAAGCCGTGGCTTTTCCCCAGCTCCAGAGCCCGGTCCCAGGCGGTCCGGGCGGCCGCCAGAAGGTATTCGGGACAGGCCGCCGGGTCGATACCTTCGGGGGGCGTGTTGACCCCCTCGTATTCCTGGGCCGGTGCATGGTAGGCCGCCCGGCGGTGGTTACGGATCACCCGGAGCATCTGGGCCGCGTTGTCGCCATAACGGAGGAAGGGCCCCAGGGTGGCGGCCATCCGGGCGGATTGGGCGTAGGCCTCCCCGGAGAGAACGGCCGAGAGGGCCCCGGCCACGGCCCGGCCCTGGGCTGAATCATAGGCCAGGCCCATCACCATGAGGAGGCTCCCCAGGTTGGCGAAACCCAGGCCCAGGGTCCGGTACTCGTAGGAAAGCTCGGCGATCCGGGGGGCCGGGAACTGAGCCATGACCACCGAAATCTCCAGCACCGTGGTCCAGAGCCGGATAGCGTGGAGGTAGCCTTCACTATTGAAGGTCTTGGCCGCCCGGTCGTAGAAGGGGGCCAGGTTAATAGAGGCCAGGTTGCAGGCCGTATCATCCAGGAACATGTATTCGGAACAGGGATTGCTGGCCCGGATTTCCCCGCCGGCCGGGCAGGTATGCCAGTCGTTGATAGTGCTGTGGTATTGGAGCCCCGGATCCGCGCATTGCCAGGCCGCCCGGGCCACCTGGTCCCAGAGGGAGCGGGCCTTAAGGGTCTTCACCGCCCCGCCGGTGATCCGGCCCTTAAGAACCCAGTCCTCGTCGTTGATCACGGCCCGCATAAAGACATCGCTCACCCGGAGACTGTTGTTGGAAGACTGACCCGAGACCGTGTTGTAGGCATCATCGTCCCAGGCCGTGGAAAAGAGCGCCGGCTCCACCGCCTCGTCTCCCTGCTCCAGCCGCCGGAGGAGCTGGTAGAGATAGGCCGGGGGAATCTTGTCCTGAAGCGCTTTGGCCAGGGCCCCGGCAAGTTCGTGGTTCTTTTCCCCGTTGAACCGGTCCGTGCCGGGACCCCTGAAGGCGGCCAAAGCCTTCTTTATCGCCTCAAGGTTTTGCCTGACGAGGGCCGAACCGGTAACCATGGAAGCCACCTTATGTTCCTCCCCGGCCTTCCAGGCAATGTATTTCTCCACATCAGGATGGTCCGCATCCAGGGTCACCATCTTGGCGGCCCGGCGGGTGGTACCCCCGCTCTTGATAGCCGACGCGGACCGGTCGCCTATCTTCAAAAACGAGAGAAGCCCCGAAGAGACCCCGCCCCCGGAGAGCCGCTCTTCCGCCGCCCGGATCCGGGAAAAGTTAGACCCCGTACCCGAACCGTACTTAAAGAGCCGGGCCTCCCGGGTCATCAGATCCATAATGCCCCCTTCGTTCACCAGATCGTCTTCGGCGGAGAGGATGAAACACGCATGGGGCTGGGGCCGCTTGTAGGCGCTATCGGATTTAACGAGCTTGCCTTGTTCGCCGTCAAAGTAGTAATGGCCCTGGGCGGGACCGTCGATACCGTAGACCGCGTAGAGGCCGGTATTGAACCACTGGGGGCTGTTGGGTGCGGCCATCTGCCGGGCCAGCATGAAGCAAATTTCGTCGTAGAAAGCCCCCTCGTCCTCTCCGGTGTCGAAGTAGCCGTTTTTGCGGCCCCAGTCCAGCCAGGTAAAGGCCAGCCGGTGAAATACCTGGCGGGCATCGTGCTCGGCGCCATTCGCCGGGAGCTTCTGGCCGGGATCGCCCTTGGCCAGGGCCGGGATCAAGTCCTTCCATGCGTAGATCTTGTCCGCCGGGACGCCGGCCTTGCGGAAATACTTCTGGGCGATGATGTCCGTAGCGATCTGGCTCCAAAAAGACGGCACTATGACCGTTTCTTCGGAAAAAACCACTTTACCATCGGGGTTGCGGATCTCGCTCTTCCGTTTCTCCCACACAATACCCTGATAGGGCCCTGACTGAGCATCCGTAAACAACCGGTCAATTTTCATAAACTTCCTCTTTCACTCACTTCCATAAGCTACCATGTATCTAGTGTTAAGCAATGAGAGCTTACACCATAGAGAGTGTACTATGCAAGCCTTCACGGAAGGAAAACCGCTCGAAATGCCTCATTTCAAAAAGTAACCGGAAGGATCTGTTGCCACATTTTGGAATTAGGAAAAGCGCAAGGGGGGCCGCTCCGCCATAGAGACGGCTGTCTCCGCCCCAGAGACGGCTGTCTCCGCCTCAGAGACGGCTGTCTCCGCCCCAGAGACGACTGTCTCCGCCCCAGAGACGGCGGTGGTTTGGTGGGTGAGCAAGGTAAAGGGGATTGCCGCGAGGGAGGGCATCGTCCGTCTTGACAAAAACAAGAGGGCTCTGGTATAGTAAAATCAATAGTTGCGGACGTCATATAACGGTATTATCCAAGCTTCCCAAGCTTGTGACGCGGGTTCGACTCCCGTCGTCCGCTAAAGTTACCCAGCAAAAAAGCGACCTGTCTCATCGTCCGGTCTCTCGTAACAGGGAACCGGCAAAAATAACGGTTGGCCGAGTTTTTCGGCGCTTCCCTAGAGTTCTATGGTGAATTCTCTATACCTTCCGGCGGGGCTTTGCAGGGAATAGTCCAGTCTATCGATCCGGGCGCCCGGTGGGCCTTGGCGGAGCCAGCGGAGCAAGGCCTCAAGTTTTTCACGGGGACCTTCGGCCCAGACTTTCACGGCCCCGCTATCGGTGTTCCGTACCCAGCCGCAAAGACTCAGTCGCCGGGCCTCGTGATAACAGGCATAACGGAAGCCGACCCCCTGGACCCTTCCCTGGACCGTGGCAGAGACCGCCGTAGTGGCGCCTGTTGTAGAGCCCACGATAGCGCCGCTCACGGTAGCGCCGGCCTGATCCCGGTTAGCGGTCGGTTTCAGAGGCGACCCTCCTCGTTGAACAGGCTGATAAGGGCCGGAGAAAAGCCCTCCCAGCGGAGCCGGCGGCGCAGGGGGGGCTGCCGGCCTATTTCCGCGCCGCTTCCCCGGTCTTCGCGGCAGATCCGGCCACCTTCCCCGTAACGGGCCAGCCAGCGTTCCAGGAGAACGGTCTCGGTTTCCCTGTCCAGAACACTCTCCAGGGCGGCCTTAACGGTAGCAGCGTCCAGACCACGGCCCCGGAGAGCGATGGAGAGCTTCCGGGGGCTATCCCCACGGTACAGCCGGGACTGGAGCCAGAGCCGCGCGTAGCGTTCGTCCGAAAGAATCCCCCGGTCCAGGAGCCCCCAGATCACGGTTCGGATGCAGAGGGAGCTGTGACCCCGCTTTTCCAGCTTGCGGCCCAGGCCCGCAACTGTCTGCTCGGCCCGGGCGATAAGGGCCAGAGCAGCCCGCTCGGCCCGGTAGCATGCGGAAGACTGGCGGAGGGCATCGGCTTCATAGAAGCTGAGAGAACGGCCCGGCTCAAAGAGGGTTCCGGGCTCAATATCAGGGGGAAGGTAACCGGGGCTGCAAAAAAACAGAGAGCCGTCCGAAAGGCCGACACGGAAGACATCCGTATCGGCCCGGCTGCCGGTTCCCGGTTTTACCGTCTCTATCGTTAACGTTTCGAGAACTGGAAGCGTCTGCGGGCGCCGGCCTGGCCGTATTTCTTGCGTTCCACCATCCGGGAATCCCGGGTAAGGTAACCTTTGGCCCGGAGGCTCGTGTAGTTACCCTCATCAACCTGGCAGAGCGCCCGGGCAAGCCCGTGACGGCACGCCCCGGCCTGGCCGTTGGAGCCGCCACCGTAAACATTGATCAGCACATCAAATTTGTTTTCCGAAGCGGTAACCAGCAAGGGCTGGCGGACGATGAGCACATGCTCCCCCTGGGGAAAGTAGTTCCTCAAGTCCCTGCCGTTGATGGTAATTTTGCCGTTCCCGTCCCGAAGATATACCCGGGCCACTGCGTTCTTCCTTCTTCCAGTTCCGATGCCTAAATTCTTAATCACCTTAGACTCCTCTTATAATTCAATCGCCGAGGGATTCTGAGCCTCGTGGGGATGCTCCGCCCCGGCATAGAGCTTTACGTTCTTTAAGAGCTTCCGGCCCAGGGGGCCTTTGGGAAGCATGCCCTTAATGGCCAGTTCCAGGGGCGATGTTGGGTGCCGCTCTAGGAGCTTCTCAAAATTCTGGGTCTTGAGGCCGCCGGGGTATCCAGAATGATGATGATAGAGCTTTTGCTGGGCCTTCCGGCCAGTCACCGCCACCTTATCGGCGTTGACCACCACCACAAAATCCCCCATTTCCTGATGGGGCGCAAAGATGGGTTTCTCCTTACCCCGTACAATGGCGGCCACCCGGGCGGCCACCCGGCCCAGGGCTTTGTCCTGAGCATCAATCACGAACCACTTCCGCTCCACTTGGGCGGGTTTTATAAAAATCGTCTTCATTTTACAACCTTCTCATGGGATACTATAATCGATAATGCCATAGGAGCGCAAAAAAAGTCAAGTGCTCACAATGCCTCATCAAAAATGTAACCCCCAAGGACTCATGCCTCATTTTGAAAAGGTACGCCCCGGCGAATGGACGGTACG
>JAITON010000030.1 GCA_031289935.1 Treponema sp. | reverse complement strand
TAGTTCCCGTAGAACAGCCTCGGTACGCCGGGCGCGCTGGGCACGCTGGGCGAGCCGGGCGTGCCCTGGGTCAGTTCCAGGGTCTTGGTAGAAAGGGCCTCCATAAAGGCCCGGTCGTGGGAGACAAAAATGATGGTCCCGGCGAACTTTTGCAGGGCCTCCAGGAGAATGTCTTTTGAGTAGAGGTCCAGATGATTGGTGGGCTCGTCCAGAATGAGCAGGTTCATGGGCTTGAGGAGCATCCGCAGCAGGGCCAGGCGGCTCTTTTCGCCGCCGGAAAGCACCGAAACGCGCTTGTATACATCGTCCCCCCGGAAAAGGAAGGCCCCCAGCATGTCCCGAAGCCGGGGAACCAGCGCCGTGGGGGCCTCGGCTTCCATATAGTCCAGGACCGTTTCCTCGCCCGTCAGGGTCTCGGCCACGTCCTGGGAGAAGTAGCCCGCCGCAATACCCATGCCGTAATCCACGGTCCCTTCGTAGTTCCCATCGGCCCCGGCGATGATCCGTAGCAGCGTGGTCTTGCCCGCGCCGTTACGGCCCACTACCACGAGCCGTTCCCCGGCCTCTACCCCCAGGTCCAGGCCCCCCAGGACCCGCCGCTCACCGTAACACTTCCCAATCCCCTTGAGCGTTAGCGCGATACGGCCCGAGTGGGGCGGCGGCGGGAAACTGATACTGATCTTCTTCATGGATTCGGGGAGCTCTATGCGCTCCATCTTATCCAGCCGTTTGATAAGCTCCTGGGCAAAGGCGGCTTTACTGGCCTTGTAGCGGAAGCGGCGGATCAGGCTTTCGGCCCTGGCGAGTTCCTCCTGCTGGGCCTCGTAGCGCTTGGAGAGACTCTCGAGCTCCTGCCGCCTCAGCCGCTCGTAGTCGCTATAGTTCCCGGCGTAGCGCTTTAACGTGCCCTGGAAAAGCTCGTAGACCTCGCTCACCGACACGTTCAGGAAATAGCGGTCGTGGGAGACCAGGAGATAGCCGCCGGGGAAGCTCCGCAGCCAGCCTTCCAGCCAGGAGCGGGCCTCGATGTCCAGATAGTTGGTAGGTTCGTCCAGGAGCAGAATGTCCGGGGCCTCCAGCAGTACCTTGGCCAGGGCAACCCGCATCTGCCAGCCCCCGGAGAACTCTTCCACGGGCCGGTCCAGGTCGGCCTCCCCAAAGCCCAGGCCCGTCAGCACCATGGCAATGCTCTGAGCCCGGTTGTAGTAGCCCGACGCCTCCACCGCTTCCTGCAAACGGTGGTAGTCCTCCAGAAGCGTCCGGGTAGGCCCCTCGTCGCTTTGGGCGCTTTCCAGGCTCCGGCCAATCTCGTCCATACTATGCAGCATGATGATGACGGCCTCGTAGGCGGTCTCGGCCTCTTCCCGCAGGCTCCGGCCCCGGTGCACGATCCCTGATTGGGGCAGGTAGGAAACCCGGCAGCCCTTCTGAAGCGCCCGCTCCCCCGAATCGGGGGCCAGTTTCCCCGCCAGGACCTTCATCAGCGTGGACTTGCCCGAACCGTTGGCCCCGGCCAGAGCGGCCCGGCTCCCGGCGGCCAGGTTCAGACCCACGCTCTTGAGAATGTCCCGGTCCCCAAAGGCCAGGGAGACCTTGGTAAACTGTACAAAGGCCATGAATCAGTCCCCGGCCCGGGAGAAGTAGATCACCGTAGGAGAAGACGAGCGGCGGAGTACCGTTACCCCCTCGACGCTCTCCGGGGGCGCGTATTCCAGCCTGATCCCCTGAGCTTCCAGGGTGTACATAAAGACCGCCCCGGCCCCCGGCCCGCCGATCCCGTCAAATTGCAGGCTAAAGGCCCCGGTAAAGCGGTCCAGGAGCGTTGCGTCCAGGTAACGATCCATGGCGAGGGTCCCGCTCCCCAGTACCGACACCGGGATAATGTGGGGCATCAAAAGACCGTAGCCCGACCAGCTAAAGCGGCCGTCCCTGTTCAGGCGCAGATTCCCGTAGTTGGAACTCGTAAAAACCGGCCCGTTGTTATAGAGATTTTCGAAGAGCCCCCGCCGCCGCTCGGTCTCCTGGAGGATAATATCGCCCAGGTCCCCGGCCAGGCTCACAAAGATGAGCCCCTTCTGGGCCCCGTTGTCGTCGGCGTACTGTACCGCCAAGGTATTTTCCGCGCGGAGGCTCATGCGGAGGTTCGTACCGTCGAAGCGCCAGGAAGCGGCCTGGCTGCCCTCGGCGCGGATACCCGTGTACGAGAAAGTCTTGTCCAGCCCGTCGGTAAAGATCCGGGCCAGACCCGAATCCGCTCCCGGCGCAAAACGCCAGAGCCGGGAGAGGGCCTCCAAATCAATATGCCCCGATTCCAGCATCGCGCCGTAGATTTCGGGGGACCATACCTTGTCCAGGACCGTCTCCAGGACCGGGTCCTCCAGAGCCGCCTCCACCCCGGCGGGCCCCGCCGCCAGAGCCCCGCCGCCGTGCTCAAAGAGCCTGAGCCGGTAGGAGAAACAGTAGCCCTGAATCCCGTTTTCGGTGAACACCCGGTACCATTCCCCCGGCAGAGGCTCCCCGGTCGTGCTGATAGCCGGGTTCCCGCCGGCCAGACTCATCACCTTGATGATCTCCCCCAGCCTGAGCCGGTACACCCGCTGGGCGCCGTTATCCGGTTCCCGCCGGATAGGAAGCCCGTCCTGGAGGGTCTCGGCGTAGGTCAGGGCGTAATCCGCAAAGTCCGCAGCCTGGCGCAGAGCCGCCTGCCTGCTCCCCGCCAGCTCCAGCCGGGCCAGGGGAATCTCGAACTTATCCATCTGGGCGCCCGGAGGCCGGAACTCCTCGGGAATGCCCACCACCCAAACCTGATCGATGTTCGAACGGATGTAGACCGGCAGCACCGTCCCCGAAGGAATAGCCGGCAATTCGGAGGACCAGAGCAGAACCCCCCAGCCCAGGAGCCGGGTACAGGAGGAAAGGCCCAGGCTCAAAAGCGTTATCCCCAGAGCCGCCCGTAATCGCCTTGTCATCAACAACACTCCTCCTTGCAGTATAGGGCGCCAGTATAGCGCTTCCGGGGGAAAAAGGTAAGTAAGGATGATAAGAAAAGCCGCCCCGTTCCGGGAGCTGCCCCCCCGTTCCGGGAGCTGCCCCGTTCCGGGAGAAGCCTTAAGGAATTTTCAAAAAGATGGAGGAAGTTTTGATAAAAACACCCGGCGTTCCGGGAGAAACCTCAGACGTTTTTGGAAAAACATACGGCGTTTTAGGGAGAAACCCCAAACGTTTTTGGAAAAACATACGGCGTTTTTGATAGAAACCACAAACGTTCCGGGAAAAACACCCCCCGTTCCGGGAAAAAACGCCCCCCGGCGCCGCGGAAACAGGGGCATTCGGCGGTTGACAGGGCTTTATCAGTCTGCTAGGCTTAAGCATCTTGAACTTTGGTAAGGAGTTTAGAACGATGCAAGCACTACAGGTAAAGGAACCGGCGGCGTCTCAGTCCGGGGCTGAGGGTTTAAACAGGGCTTTCCGCAGCGCGGGAATCTCCCCGTTTCATGGGGGGGGGGGGGGGTAAGCCCGGCCGGGTCCTCCTGCCGGGGTATCGCTTTCATGCGCGGTATATCATTTGATAAAGGAGCCTCTTGATGAAGGAACAACGGGTAAAGGGCTGGTGGCTTATCCGCCTGGCCTTGACGATCATCGGCAGGAAGGGTCTTGCGGAGCTGGCAAAAGCCGCGAAGGACGCGAAAAGTTCCCAGGAGGCGGTGCTGCGCTCTTTCCTGGAGCGCGCAAAAGACACGGTTTACGGCCGGGAGCATCATTTTGAGGTGATCCTCGGGGCGGTGGGGGGGGATAATCTCTTTGAACTCTACCGGCAGAACGTGGGCATCAACGACTACGAAAAACTGCGGCCTTACATAGAGCGGCACAAGAACGGGGAGCCGGACATTCTCTTCCCCGGGAAGCCCAAGATGTACGCCACCACGAGCGGCACCACCAGGGAGCCCAAGTGGATTCCTATTACCGAGCAGTATTATCAGGAGGTCTACAAGAAGTCCAACCAGCTCTGGTTCTACACGATGATTCAGAGCCGGCCCAAGGTGTTTTACGGCAAGACCCTTTCCATTGTGGGCAAGGCGATTGAGGGGGCCGCCCCGGACGGCACGGTCTATGGTTCTATCTCGGGCATCTCCCAGCGGGATATCCCCCGCTTCATGAACGTGCTGCACCCCGCGCCGAACATCGTCTTTCATATTGCCGATTACAAGGCCCGGTACTACGCTATCATGCGCATGGGCATTGAACAGGACTGTACGCTGATCCTTACCGCCAATCCCAGCACCCTGGTGGAAATGCAGACCAACGCTAATGAGTTTTATGATGAATACGTCAACGATATCGAGAACGGTACCCTGAGCGGGCGCCTGTCCATCCCCGAGGGTATCCGCAGTGTTCTGGAGGC
>JAITON010000215.1 GCA_031289935.1 Treponema sp. | reverse complement strand
GAATCATCCAGCAGGGCCATTTTCAGGCTCGTGGACCCGATATTAATACCTAAAGACTGCATATATACCTCATGCTTGACACTCCTGTGTATTTTGTCCAGATGATACCGGGAACGGTGCAGAATGGCAAGCCCTTGCAAGTGTTCCGGGAGCCCAACAGAGGGTCTTCCTTTGCCTAATCTTTATAAAACTATGAGAAACTATAGATATACGTGTTTCAGGATTAGGCCAGGACTGGAGGGCGGCGGGGGTGGTTGATTTACAAATACATTGCTTTATATGCGGTCCCTTGTGGTAAATCAATAAAAATACGATAGGGTTTCCCATTATCATAATCCCATCTTACTATTTGCCTAGGCATTACTTCTATCAATACTTCTTTTTCATGGTGTGAATATGTTTCATACGAACTTTTATAATATGCTTTATATCGTTCCATGATTTCTTGATTGCCTGTATCCTTTGTTTTTCCAAGAATAGTGGCAATCCCTGCTATTTGAATAGTATCAACACATAATGCGACATTATTATTTTCAATAATTTGTTTATATTTTAATAAATCAGTACCTGTTTGGAATATAATGTTACCTTGGTAAATAATACAACTCATCATCCTTACGGTGGGATAATTTTGGCCGCTCGTTGCTAAAGCCATTATCTTTGATTCTCCCATACAGGCATATATTTTTTCCAGTTCAATGCTATAATTTAATTCCAAACAAATATCCTCCAGGAATAATTTATGATCATGTAGCATATACAAACCTGGAGCTAATTTCCAGAAACTAAGAGCTGGTTCCCCGTAGGGGAACTAAAAATCCCATCCACCGGTATCCTGACCAGGTTCACGTAGTGGCCGGGGTAGCGGCCCTCAAAGGCGGCAAAGGAAGTCTCGGCAGCGCTCTCGAAGACGGCGATCTGGAAGTTGCCGTACTCATTGAAGTAGGGGACCAGGACGGCCACGTGGAAGTATTGGCGCAGGTGGGGAAGGCCCCGAAGGTTCTCCGCAGTGGTGGGGGCGTATACCTCGTTATTGACCGAGGCCAGGTAGATACGGCCCGGTTCATTGACCGCCAGGCAGTAGAGCAGGGGACGGAGGCCCTCCACGCCGAAACCCGCATTCAGGAGGAAGCCGGGGTAGGCGCGGGTTGTAACGCCGGAACGGTCGTGCTGTAAGACGGCGCTGAAGGGGGCAAAGCGGACCTCGAACTCTTCGATCCTGGCGAAATCCGGGGAACGGAGGACCCTATTGGCCTGGGCGGCCAGGTTCCGGGTCCAGTCCAGGCCAAAGAAGGGATCCCGAAGCTCCTCCCAGGGGTTAGTAAAATTAGAGCCCCGCTGGCCAAAAGGGGCCTTGAGGGGTCCGATGGGGAGAAGGCTCCCGGTAACAGGGTAGAGGAGGCCGTCCACTACCCACTTGGCGAAGCCGGAACAGTTGAGCCCCCCGGGACCTCTCTGGGCTTCCAGGGTTTCGATATAGACGTAACGGCCCGTCTCGTCCACGGCTCCATCGTCAATAAATTCAAGCTCCCGAAGCCCTTCCCGGACCAGGCTGATAAAATTGATACTATCGCCGTAGGAGCCTAAGGAGGGATCGAAGTAGCGGCGTGGGAAGCCGGGGCCGGCCAGTCGCAGGGCCTCTTCCACGGGCAGCGTCAGGAGCCGTTCCATGGATACGGGAATGGTCAGGGAGTTGACGAGGTATGCGTCGTAGGCCACCACGTCCATCTGGCTCCGGTCGTTCCCCAGAGGCCTGAACTGGACGTAGAGATTGGGGTCACTCCTGAGGAAGATCCGTATACGACTAGCCTCCCCGGTATCCTTTCGCCGGGAAAGGGCCCAAGAGCCCTGAGCCCAGCCGGGATAGATGCCGTAAAGCCGGGTTCCGGCGGGATCGGTCAGTTCCCGGGCCAGTATGACCAGGAACTCTGAACCGCCATCCTCGGACCGGATCTGGACCCGGCCTCCTCCGGGCAGGGTCTGGACGCTGGGACGATAGCCCAGTACCTGGGCAGGCGGGGCGGTGAACCAGAGCGGGGCAATGGCCGACCGCAGGGCCGAATCGTCTTGTATCTTCACCGAGGGCAGGTCCCTTCCCTGTGCTCCCAGAGGGCTGAGTCCCAAGGAAGCCAAAGAGAGGAGCATTGCCGAAAAAAACCAGGGGCCGGGGCGTATCCGCATATCCCTATTATCGGAGAAAAATGAAGGTCTTGAAAGAGGGGGTTATTTTATGGTATAATAAAAACAATAAGAGAGGCGATGGTTAGCGTCAAGTTAATCATTACCTACCTAGAGTTGCCTCAAGGGGGGTAAAACGATGAAACTCTATAGCCGGGGACAGGCTGCCTTTTTTTCGGTTCTGGGCGTTTTGATTGGGGGGCTCTTTGTCCTGGGGATTGGGCTGCTTGGGCTGCTTAAGCAGCCAGGGCAGCCAGGGCAGCCAGGGCAGCCAGGGCAACCGGGCCTGTTGACCAAGACCGCCGGGGAAGTCCTCGACCCGGCCGGTGTTACCGAAGCCCTAAAGCTCCAGCAGGCGGCCTCCATTGACCCGGCCCTGTATAACACAGCGGACCTCTCTGCCTATAGCCAGGACGAGCGGGAGAATATTCTGGTCTACGAGATGATAAACGAGGCGGTGGTCAATATCACGACGGAAACGGTGGCCATCAACTGGTTTCTGGAGCCCGTACCCCAGGAGGGGGGCTCCGGTTCGGGGTCCATCATTGATACCCGGGGTTATGTGCTGACCAACAACCACGTTATCGAGAATGCCTACAAGGTCTTTATCAGCCTGGCCGATGGGAGCCAGTACGAGGGGACCGTGGTCGGGGTGGATACAGAAAGCGACCTGGCGGTGGTCAAATTTGACCCGCCCCCCGGGGTCCAGCTCAAGACGATTCCCTTTGGCGATTCCGCAGGGCTCAAAGTGGGGCAAAAGGCCCTGGCCATCGGCAACCCCTTTGCCCTGGAGCGGACCCTGACGGTGGGCATCATATCCGGCCTGGGGCGGCCCATTCAGATAAAGACCGATACCATTATCCAGAACATGATCCAGACCGACGCCGCCATCAACTTCGGCAATTCCGGGGGACCCCTGCTCGATGCCCAGGGGAGGATGATCGGCATCAATACGATCATCTATTCTACTTCCGGCGGCTCTGTAGGGATCGGTTTCGCGGTGCCCATCAACTCTGCCAAGCGGATAGTGGCGGAGCTTATCGAATTCGGCCGGGTCAGACGGGGGCGGCTTGACGCTACCCTGATCCAGCTTTTCCCGGAACTGGTCCGCTACGCCAGTCTGCCGGTGGAATCGGGGCTCCTCGTATCCCGGGTTAATAAGGGCGGTCTGGCGGAACAGGCGGGGCTCCGGCAGGGCAGCGAGCCGGTGCGCTACCGGAACAGCACTATCTATCTGGGAGGCGATATTATCACCGCAGTGGACGGGGTGCAGGTTAAAGCCCTGGCGGATTACTACTCCGCCCTGGAGGATAACCGTCCCGGGGACCGGGTCAAGGTGGATATAGTCCGGGGAACCAGGACCATGAGCCTGACCGTCACCCTGGCGGACCAGCAGAACCTGACAAACTAACCGGGACTTGCCGTTACCGGGCCGGGCATAGTAGACTAAGGTGTTTTTGAATCTGATATTTGAAAAGAGACCGGTTGGAAAACGTTGAGTTTTTCAGCCTCTCCCTAGGGGCGCGTAGCTCAGCTGGTTAGAGCGCCACGTTTACACCGTGGATGTCCGGGGTTCGAATCCCTGCGCGCCCAAAGAGGAATTTTTGTTTTTTTCAAGATTTTGGCACTTTTTTTCCGCAAACCCCTTGACAGATCCCTCGTGATGGTATAAAGTTATTTTATTATGATGATAATGCGAGAAAACAGGGCCGCCATTGGGCCTGCGCTGGCCAATAGAGGCTGTTCCCAGTTGAATCTCCCCTGCAATCCACCTACGGCGGGTTGCCAGGCTTACCACGCATCGGCCAGAATAGCCCCAATCGCCATCCTACCGGATGGCGGCCCCGCTGGGGCCGGCCAGAAT
>JAITON010000213.1 GCA_031289935.1 Treponema sp. | reverse complement strand
TCCAGCACGAGCTGACTGCGCAGAAGCGATACACATAGCCGCCTTAAGCATTTTTGGTAATGAAGAGGAGTAATCGCAAAGGACGCGAAGAATGCAAAGTAAGAGAGTGAGCTTCTTCTCTTTGCGCCCTTGCGGTTATTTCTGGATTAAAACTGGAAATAGATGAATGGATTCGCGCCGGTGTAGCCAAGACCCGTGATACAACCGATAATCCAGAACAACAACCTCGTCCTTCAGGGCGAGGTTGTTGATTATTTTCCGAAAAAGTTTGAGTTTTATTTCGTATAACTGGATAATTCCGTCCTGCCAGGTAACAATGCCGGTGATAATTTCACGGGCGGTCGTGTCGGAATATCCCGAAAAATCAAAATATATTTGTATTGAATAGACGACGGGCGCCAGTATCAGATTTATCGCGTGAAACACCCTGGGCGTTCTGAAAACACCATCACTATCATGGACAAGGCTTCTCTCGATTAACATGGGAATATGTGTTAGTACGGCGCAGTAAAATGTGTCAAGCATTTTTCGCGTTTTTGGAGGAAATGCGCCATATACCTTGGCGGCAACTTCGCAGTTGGCGCACGCTCGATGGCGTTTTTCAGTGCTTCCTTATGAGGCCTCGCCGGCGGGCTCCTCCGGTTCCACCCCCTCCGCATCGTTCACAATGCGGTCCACGCCGATGACGAAGTCCGGGCGGTTGATGCTCAGGATACGCACCCCCTGGGCGCCCCGGCCCATGACCCGGATGGCATCAACCTTGAGCTTGATGGACTTGCCCTGGCTGGTGATGCACATGATCTCCTCGCGGTCCTGCACGTTGACGCAGCCCACGAGCTCCCCGGTCTTTTCGGTAACGGTATATATCTTCTGGCCCCCGGTACCCCGGCCGTGGGAGCTGAACTCACTAAAGTCCACCCGCTTGCCAAAGCCGTATTCCGACAATAACAGCATCTGCTCGGCATCGTCCACCCGGAGCAGGCCCGTAAGTTCGTCCCCGCCGGAAAGTTTCATGCCGGTAACGCCCCGGGAGGAACGGCCCATGGGGCGGACCTGGTCTTCGTGGGTGCGCAGGGCCTGGCCCTGCCGGGAAATCAGCACCACCTCGTCGCTGCCCTTGGTCAGCAGGGCGCTCACCAGGCGGTCCCCCTCGTCGAGTTTGATGGCAATGACCCCCCGGGTCTTGGCGTTGGCAAATTCGGTGATCTGCACCTTTTTGACCACCCCCCGGGCGGTACCCATAAACAGGTACTTGCCGGGAACGACCTCCTTAAAGGACACGATGGCGGTGATTTCCTCGTTGGGGCTCAGGGTAAGCAGGCCCTTGATGTGGACGCCCTTGCTCGTGCGGCTCCCCTCGGGCAGCTCGTGGACCTTCATCCAGTAGGCCTTGCCCGCATTGCTGATAAAGTTGATGTACTCGTGGGTACTGGCCACGAAAAGCTGTACCACAAAATCCTCCTCGCTGAGCTTGGCGCCCTGCATACCCTTGCCGCCCCGGCCCTGGTTGCGGTAAGCCGACACCGGCACCCGCTTGACATAGCCCAGGTTGGAGATGGTGATCATCATCTCCTCTTTCTTGATGAGGTCTTCAATGTTGATGTTCTCTACCTCGCCGGCCACGATCTCTGTGCGGCGATCATCACCGTAACGCTCGGCAATGCTACGGGTCTCGTCCTTGATAGCCTCCCGGAGCTTTACCGGGTCCTCCAGCAGGGATTTAAGGTAGGCGATCCGGACCTTGAGTTCCTCCAGTTCGGCCCTGATCTTCTCCACTTCCAGGCTCGTGAGCCGCCCCAAGGGCATCTTGACAATGGCATCGGACTGAATCTCGGACAACAGGAAGCGGTCTTGCAACCGTGTCCGGGCATGCTCCACGTTTCGGCTCGTCTTGATGAGCTCCACCACCTCGTTGATATTCGCCAGGGCGATAGCCAGACCCTCCAGAATATGGGCCCGTTCCTCGGCCTTGCGGAGTTCGTAGCGGGTACGGCGGGTTACCACCTCCACCCGGTGCTCTACGAAGTAGTGGATCAGTTCCTTGAGATTGAGGCACTGGGGCCTGCCCCGCACCAGGGCCAGGTTGATGATGCCGAAGCTGGTCTGGAGCTGGGTGTTGGAAAAGAGCTGGTTCAGCACCACCTTGAGGACGGCCCCCTTCTTGAGCTCGATCACCACCCGGACGCCGTCCCGGTCCGACTCGTCGTTACAGTTGGCGATACCTTCGATCACCTTGTCCCGGGCCAGTAGGGCGATACGTTCCAGGAGAACCTTCTTGTTGACCGCGTAGGGGATCTCGGTAAAGACGATAAGTTCCTTGCCGCCTTTGGTGGTCTCCACGGTAAAGCGGCCCCGAACCAGTATCTTGCCCCGGCCCGTCCGGTAGGCCTGCCTGATCCCCCCCCGGCCAAAGATGATGCCCCCGGTAGGGAAGTCCGGCCCCTGGATATGGTGTTCCAGTTCCTCGATACTGATCTCCGGCTGGTCGATAAAGGCGCAGACAGCGGCGCAGACCTCCCGCAGGTTATGGGGGGCCATATTGGTGGCCATGCCCACGGCGATACCGCTGGAACCGTTCACCAGAAGGTTGGGCGCCGCCGCCGGGAGCACCCTGGGCTCGTTCAGGGACTCGTCAAAGTTGGGGCTAAAGTCCACCGTATCCTTGCCCAGGTCCTGGAGCATCTCGTCCCCCAGGCGGGAGAGCTTGGCCTCAGTGTAGCGCATGGCCGCCGCCGGGTCCCCGTCCATGGAACCGAAGTTACCCTGGCCGGACACCAGGGGATAGCGCAGGGAAAAGTCCTGGGCCATGCGGACCAACGCGTCGTAGAGCGCCAGGTCGCCGTGGGGATGGTATTTACCCATGGTATCGCCCACAATACGGGCGCATTTCTTGGTAGCCGCGCTAGGCCGCAGCCCCAGATCGTCCATGGCATAGAGGATCCGCCGGTGCACCGGCTTGAGGCCGTCCCGTACATCCGGCAGGGCCCGGGACACGATAACCGACATGGCATAGGTAAGGTAGTCGTTCTTGACTTCTTCCTCTATCGAAACAGGGATAATCTTCCCCGGGTTTACCGGCACAGGCGGTTCTTCGTTAGCGGCCACGGGCGTCTCCTCAGATGATGTTGAGCCTTATTATAGCGGATTGTGGGGGGAAAGTCGAGAGCTGCATTCGGCTTTGCCGGCTGCGGCGCACCCTTGTACAAAGGGCCCCCGGAGGCGTATACTCTTTCCATGCAGATACCTTCCAGGACCATCCGGTCCCTCCTGTTGTTTTGTATGATGGTCTTCCTGGCCGCCGGCCCGGTTCTGGGCCAGGACGAAGCCCATCGCGGCGATTACATCAGCCTCAAGCTGGCCGTCATGGGCCCCGGCGACGAGCTCTATTTCTGGTGGGGCCATATCGCCCTGGTTATTGAGGATGCCGCCACGGGCCGGGACTATTTCTACGATTGGGGCGTCTTTTCCTTTGACAACGATCATTTCTTCACGAATTTCGCCCTGGGGCGCCTCGTGTATAGCTGCGCCGTCTCCTGGGCTGAGGGGAGTTACGCCCACTACCAGTGGGCCAACCGGGACGTAACCCTCTACACCCTGGACCTTCCGGCGGAAACCAAGGACGAGATCCGCCGTTTCGCGGAAAACAACGTGCAGCCGGAGAACCGGGATTATTTCTATCATCATTTCCGGGACAACTGCTCCACCCGGATCCGGGACATTCTGGACGCCGCCATAGAGGGGCAGTTCAAGGCCGCCTTCGGGGAGGCCCCCGGCCGCTACACCCTGCGGGAACACATCCGGCGGCATATGTGGTTCAATCCCTTTTTCGACTGGTTCCTCAACTTTCTCATGGGCCGGGGCATCGATCAGCCCATCAAGGTCTGGGACGAGCTGTTTCTCCCCGGCGAGATGGGCAGCCGTATCCTGGACTTTAGCTATACCGGCGCCGGCGGGCTGACGCGCCCCCTGGTCAGTTCCGTGGAAAGCCGGAGCCGGGCGGCCGGCCGCCCCGCGATCCTGGACGAGCCCCTGCCGGCAGGCCGCTGGGAACTGGCCGCAGGCTGCGTCCTCAGCATCATCATGGCCTGCTTCCTGATACTCAGGCAGCGCAGACCCGGCCCCGGCAGGGCGGCCCTGGGTATCGGCCAGAGCCTCCTGGGCCTCTTTTTTGGCGGCTGCGGCCTGGTCCTCTTTTTCATGTCCTTCTTTACCAACCACGATTATACGTATCACAACGCAAACCTGCTCTACGTGAACCCCCTGCTCCTGGCCGCAGTTCCCCTGGGGATCATCCTGGCTAGAGGCGGCCCCCGGGCCGCCCGGGCGGATAGGCTCCTCCAGTGGCTCTGGACCTACGTGTTTCTGGCCGGGCTCATCACCCAGGCCCTGAACCTCATCCCGGCCCTCTGGCAGGGGAACCTCGCCACGGCCGCCCTGGTCCTGCCCTGGTCCCTGCTCCTGAGCCTGATCCCCCGCTGGCTGAGCCGGAAACGCTAGGAAGCCGCCGAGGGCGTTTCCTGGGGCGCCGATGGCGTTCCCCCAACATTCCTCACACGGAGCCAGAGGGGCAGGGAGAAGCGCTTTATGATGTTGAGCGCGGGGTGTGATACCCGCTCTA